>CAVHKW010000086.1:0-86620 GCA_963636745.1 uncultured Oscillospiraceae bacterium
GCTGTTAACGACCTATATTTTTGCTTTTTAGTGGAACTTTCTCTGGAAGTTAACATTAGTGCACCACCAAAAGATGTCGTTTCAAGTTTGTGTTGGGATGAAAACGATCTTGTAAGAACATAGTGAAACACTACAGTGAGGTTTTAGATTATGTCAGAGACCAATGAATATTATTTCCAGAAGTATGTTGAAGGACGGATAGAGGAAGCCAGCGCACTCGGCGAAGCAAGAGGCCGAGAGATCGGAGAAGCAAGGGGTGAAGCAAGAGGCAGAGAAATCGGGAAAGCACAAGGAAAAGAAGACGAAAGAAATGCTATTAAAGAGCGTCTTAATAAAATTGGCTTGGACAAAGAACTGCAGCAATATCTATGCGAGATGTTGTTTGCTAAATAACTCATTCATCCTCAAACAGAGGATGAATGCTTTTCTCCAATAGGAAAAAAGAGCTTTATGCTGTATTACGGTATTCCACATCTCTTTGCTCTCTACAACGCCGTTCTTAATAAACTGAACCCGGGATTTTGACAATTTTTCAACTTTTTGTGCTTTTATAATATGAAGCACATATTTTTTACATTAATACTTATACTTTTCTCAGCCGTATCCTGCAGCAATAAAGCTCTGAATATCGAAAACCTTTTAATAAATGAAGACAAAAGACATGCACAGATCCTGAGCTACAGTCTCGTCGACAACAACAGTTTCGATATCTCATTCTCCGAGCGGGTTGAAATTAAAGAGGTATCATATAATGGAGAAAGAGAAAAGACACATATTGTGGGAAAGGAGATCTCTCTGCCGCTTCCTTATGTTCTCGAAAGAGGTGAGAAATATACTCTTGCATTGACTTTCTCAAAGAACGGCGGAAACACATTCAGAGCATACTTCACACTCTACGGGAAGAACACAAATAAAGCTGTCCTTCTTATTAACGAAGTATCGGTAGACGGCAATGCATCAAACCCTGACAGAGTTGAACTTCTTGTAATAAAGGACGGAAACACAGGAGGAATGATGGTTACGGACGAACTGGAGAATGCAAAAGTGGTACTGCCGGCAATCGATGTCGCGAGAGATGATATAATCGTAATCTACTGGGATTCAAAGAGTAAGAAAGATACTCTGACACGGGGTGTGAACAGCACATATTACGTAGACGGCGGAGTTCAGACGACACTTATAAGTACAACAGGGGCCGTCCTTCTCTATGACGAAGTCGGAGGCACGATAATTGACGCACTCCCCTATTCAGATTTCACGGAAGCCTCTTTGAAGAAGGAGAAGTTCATCTCACTTCTCGCTTATCTTATAGAGATTGGGGAATGGGAGGGAGAAGCAGTTCCCTCCGACAAGGTGACGGCGTCGAGAGTTCTTTCGAGACTCCCCGGCGGCTGGGATACCAACAGCGCAGAAGACTGGTTTACCACGGCAGCTAAAGCATCTTCATTCGGCTACCCGAACGCTGAAATCAGATACGAGGACAACTAATCATCACCCATATAGAAGGCTGCTTTGAAGGCGGAGCTTGAAAAAGCCTTTCTGTATTCCGGAAGACTGTATTTCTCAAGAAGAGGTAGTTTTATCCTGCCGCTTTCAAGAGCGGAAAGCGCCCTGCCGAAAGGACCGCAGCGACTTCCGAGAAGCGTCAACTCGTCTACGACGATCCGGCTTATATCGAGCGAAACGTTCTGACTGAATGTGCTTTTGAGGACAATCGTACCTCTTTTCCTCACAGCCTTGAGTGCGCTCTCGAGACCGCAGGGATTACCCGAGGCCTCTATGACAATCTCATATTCCTCATCGGGTACACTCAATCTTGTCTCTCCGAGATCTCCAAAAAGAGCAAGTTTCTCTTCGTGTTTTCCCATTACTGTGACACATATATCTTCAGCGTGGAGCATGGACGCAATACAGAGAGCAAGTCTTCCGTCTCCGATGAGACCTACTCTCTCACCCTTCTCTATTTTTATTTCTTCAAGAATCTCGTAAGCTGCAGCAAGAGGCTCGGTATAGACAGCAACATCAGAAGGAAGACTCTCCGGAACAAGGTGGAGTAAATCATTTCTCACTGTCATGTACTCGGCAAACGCACCGTCTCTGCTGAGGCCAGGGGTTTTCCGCCTCGAACAGTGATGAGGTCGTCCCGTTCTGCAGTAAATACACTCTCCGCAGTTCTCGTTTATCTCTCCGACGACTCTTCTTCCTTCAAGACCTTTGTCATCAGATGAGATGACGACTCCAACCCACTCATGGCCCATTATTCCTCTGAAATCAGGTCTGTAGCCTTTGAGTACCTCCTTATCAGTCGAGCATATGGCGGCATATATGATCCTGATAAGACTCTCCCCTTCCTTTCTTTCAGGAAGATGGAGATCCTCTCTATAAAGTGCGTCTTCTCCGTTGTAATAGATTCCTCTCATACTCCGGATTATATCACACTATAGTGAAATTGAAGTGCCGAGGCTTGAAATGGTGTAGCTATCGGACGCAGCAGTTGAAACCTCCACTTCCCCGAGGTAGAGTACATCGGAGAATGTATACTCCCTGCTCTCCACCGTTGACGATAAAGACAGCGAATATGTCGACCCCTTCTTTAAAGATGATGAGGCAATAAGAAGATTTGACGTATCTGCTCCATTGGGAATAGTGAATGCAAGTATTACATTTCCGGAGGAGTCGAGAAGCGTGATGGTGTCGCCGGAAGAGAGAGAACTGTTTCCCTGTCCCTGACCTCCTCCCGGGCCTCCGCCGTTACCTCCGGGCCCCATGGGAAAACCTCTCATTCCCGAAGAGGAACCGCTGTAGAGATAGTAGCCTGTTGTTCCACTTGCGGACGGGGTGTTGTTCGACCCGCCGAGTGCGATAACTGTTCCTCCCGTATATGTAAATCTGCTGTTTTCATCGCAGTCTATTCCACCCTCCGGTGCACCCGAACCGAAAGCTATAAGGGTACCGCCTGTTATTTCGATAGTGCCGTTACTGTCAACAGCATCATTTTTAGAGGAAAGGACGTAGATAAGACCACCGTTTATCTTTATGTAAGAGTTATCATTTGAAGTGTTTATTCCATCATCGGTTGAATTGATGATTATCTTTCCACCGTTGATAGTAACACTTCTCTTTCCCTCGATTCCTTCGGGAGAAACACCGTCTACGTTATCTGTATCATCTCTCGGAGTTGCCAGAGTTGTGATCGTAATAAGACCGTTATTGATGAAGACATCTGCATAAGGAGCATCTGTTGTACTTGAGTTATCTTCATCTTCTGTTATATCGAAGGCTGCAGTTATGGCTTTGCCGGAGGTTGTGATGGTGAGTTTACCGCCGTTGATGAGAACATAGCCCTTACCGGCACCATCTTCACTCTCTACACCTTCAACCTTTATTCCCTTGTTCTCACTGCCCTCAGTCATATTCTTTCCGACAATCTCGATAACACCGCCGTTCTGGACAAAGCCGTTGACGGGTTTGATTCCCGTTCCTGCCGAAGACTCGGAATCGAGTGTGACTTTAACCGTACCGCTATTGACGACGATAACATCATCCGAGACTATTCCGTTCTTGGTATTGGCATTCACGTTAAGTGTTCCCTCTCCCGATATGACAAGAGAGCCGTCGCACTTTATGACATTGGCTTCTTCGGAGGTATCTCCATTGAGAGTATTCTCTCCGGAGAGGATAAGAAAACATGTTGAGGATTTGTTACAATTCAAAGCCTGTTTTCCGCTTCCTTCTTTCGAAGTAATTGTAACACCATTAAGGGTAATGGCGAAATCCTTCTTAGAGGTAATTTTCAAGCCAAGGTTACTCGTACCGCTCAAGACAAAATTGCATGAGTTATCGCTATTATTTTTAATTACAATCAAATTACTCTCTGCCTCGCCTTCAGCTGTCTCATATGCTATTGAATAGCTTTCATTGCTCACAGCTGCAACATTAGTCAGATCAATCTCGATCTTAGTGAAGTCTCCGCTTTGGGTAAAATCTGATTCATTATATTTATCGGGTATCTGTCCCTTTTCCGGAGTGACTGTTTTAATTGCATCTTCATCCGTAATCCAGCCGGAGATCACAGAGGAATAGGTTCCCGTAATACCGGATGTGGACGATGATGAGGATGAGCCGAAGTCACATGAAACAAAGAGCATGAGAGCTAACGAAAGAACAGACAGAAATAGGGTAACTTTATTCTTCATCTTTTTTCTCCATGCCTTGAGTGTAGAGTTTTAAGCTTGAAAAAATATTGAAATCAACACTCTTTGATCTCGAATGTAAACTCAGCCCACTTCTCCCACTCGCTCTCGGCATATATCTTTGCATTGTGATTGACTGCGATGGTCTCGGCCATTGCGAGTCCGAGGCCGTAGCTGTTGTCGTCTCTGTTTCGGGCGCTGTCGGCACGGTAGAACCGCTCGAAAATCCTGTTCCTCTCCTCTTTCCTTATACCGATTCCTTCGTTTCTGATCTTAAGCAGCGCACAGCGGCTCTGACACGTCAAACTGACGTTGATCGTTGTATTTTCATATGAATACTTTACGGCATTCGAGAGGAGGATGGAAATAAGTTTTTCAAGTTCAGACTCATCCCCCTTTACATATATATCGTCCTTGACAGAGGTCTCTATTACACGCCCCTTCTCATAGGCGAGTGCTTCATAAGGAAGTACCGCTCCCTCTACAAGACGAGAGAAATTAAGTCTCACCATATTCAAGCGGGTCTTTTTCATGTTGGAAAGGAAGAGAAGATCCTTCACAAGCTTATCCATTCGGTGCGTTTCCTGGATAATGTAATCCAGCCACTTATTCTCCCCGCTCTCTTTCATGAGTAAATCGGCATTGGCCTGGATGACTGCTACCGGGGTCTTGAGTTCATGGCTTGCGTCCGATATGAACTGTGTCTGCTTGTCGAAAGCTTCCTGGACGGGACGAATAAGAAGAGATGACAGTTTGAAGGAAAGAAGAAGCAAAAGAATCCATGCTTCAACAGCTCCTACAAGCGCCCAGATGAGGGTACGTCTGAAATTAAGCGCAAGAGACGAATAGTCGAGACATACATAGGCAGAGCCGTCCGGTGTCGTATGACGTACGAAATAGAAACCGCCTCTATAGTCGAACTCCTTTGTATCTTTTCCAATCGATGAGAGTATACTTTTCACGGTCTCATCGGAGTAGCTGCTCTCACTGGGCGATGTCCATGAGATAAGGGCGCCGTTATTATCTGTCTCTATCCTCAAGATATTACCGCCGTACTCCCTCATCAAAACCTCTGCCGTGTCGCGTCTCATCTCGTTTCCCAGCATCATATCCTGGGGAGGAGCCTCTTCTACAGGCTTCTCGGGAGGCTCTGTGTTTTTATCAAAATTCCCATCCATTTTCATATCAGGAGGAGCCTGATTCATATGGAAGGTATTATCGAAAAGCGACTCAAGGCTGTGCCTTATCTCATTCTTCTTCTGACTCTCCGGAACAAAGACCATGAGGACGAGGAGCGTTATTATGGCCAGAGTGAATGAAAGCATCATAATGAGAATAAGCTTACGTTTGAGCGCCTTAATCATCTTCCGTCTCCAATGAGTAACCTATCCCCCTCATCGCCTTGATCGCTGTCTTTGAGCCTACATATTTCAACTTCTTTCTCAAGAATGAAACATATACCTCTGTGGAGTTATACTCGCTTTCGCTGTCATAGCCCCATAGTTTCTCGAATATCTGCTCCTTGCTGATTATCCTTCCCTCTGACGATATAAGCATCTCCATGAGGGTATTCTCCCTTGCACTGAGCTTCACTTTCTCTCCCGTCCTGTTCTGAGAGAGAAGTCCCTCATCCTTTTTGAGCGTAATATCGCCGAAGGAGAGAGAAAGATCTATCGTCTTCTCCTTCCTTCTTGAGAGGGCGTTGACGCATGCCACAAGCTCGTCCATTTCGAAAGGTTTCGCGAGGTAGTAATCGGCTCCCCAGTTCAGGCCCTTGACTCTGCTCTGGAGGTCGGCCCGGGCAGTAAGCATGAGAACCGGAGTCGAAATCTCCTCTTCTCTGAGAGTCTTTAAAATCGTAAAGCCGTCGATGGATGGTAGCATGACATCGAGAATGATTATGTCATAGAGGCCGCTTTCGGCTTCATCGAGTCCCTCTTTTCCATCAAAGCGCTGCTCGACAAGAGAACCCTTCTTTCTCAAAACATGGCATATTGCATCCGAAAGACCTTTTTCGTCTTCAATAATCAGGATCTTCATAACAAAATTATATGGAATGACGCACCCTCTTGTCATTATTTTTCATATCGTCTAGACTCTCTCTGCTCGTTCGGAGGGCGTGTCGGACAGGGAGCCGACGAAGCCGGAGAAGACGCAGATTGGAATATCTGTATCTTGTCCGGCTTTTTTTGTTTATGGAGGAATTAAGTTATGGATGCTCTTTTGGAAGGAAAAATCAAACCGCTCTATCTGAAGTATCTTGCAGCTGCATTCGGAAGTGCACTCATCAGCTCGATCTACGGTGTTGTCGATATGGCCATGGTCGGGAAGTACCAGGGACCGGACGGAACGGCAGCTCTGGCCGTCGTATCGCCGGTGTGGAACGTGATCTATTCTCTCGGACTCCTGATGGGAATAGGAGGAAGTGTAATCTTCTCACTCAAGAGAGGAAGTCATAAAGGAGGTGAAAAAGGGAACGAGAATGAATATTTCACGTCGTCCCTCATAGGCTCTGTCATACTTGCTTTTCTCTCGACACTGCTCTTTCTTTTATTTGAAGATAAAATTCTCATCTTCTTCGGGGCGGACGAGAAGCTGCTTCCTTTGGCGGAGAGTTATCTTAAGCCCATAAAACTCGTACTTCCGATCTTTCTCTTCAACCAGATGCTTGCTGCATTTCTCCGCAATGACAGCGACCCCTCTCTTGCCGCAAAGAGCGTTCTCTTCGGAGGGATCTTCAACGTATTCGGAGACTATGTACTTGTATTCCCGTGTAATCTCGGTCTCTTCGGCGCAGGACTGGCAACTGCTATAGGATCAGTCTTTTCATTTCTCATCATGCTCACCCACTTCTTCAAGAAGGAAAACACATTACGCCTCGTGAGACCGGGAAGATTCTTCCACCAGGAATGGAGAATCATCACAACAGGGTTCTCGACATTCTTCATCGACATAGCAATGGGAATATTGACTATCCTCTTCAACAAGCAGATTATGAAATACCTCGGCTCATCAGCCCTTGCAATCTACGGGCCGATCATAAACGTAAGTACATTTGTACAATGCTCTGCATACAGCGTCGGTCAAGCATCCCAGCCTATCATCTCCACTGCATACGGCGGAGGCAGATGGGATAGAATAAAAGAGACTCTCAGATATGCTGTTATTACAACATTTGTCTTCGGCGTCTTCTGGACAGCTTTGAGTCTCGCTGTTCCTAATCTTTATATAAAGATATTTATGACTCCGACAGATGAGATACTCTCTCTGGCGCCTTCGATAATAAGAACATACGCCCTCTCATTTCTGCTTCTGCCGTTCAATATCTTCTCGACATACTACTTCCAGGCGATCGTAAAGCCGCAAACGGCCTTCGTCGTCTCCGTAATGCGCGGTCTTGTAATCAGCTCGGCCCTCATATTGGTCCTGCCGCTTCTCTTCGAAGCATCGTCCATATGGCTGAGTATGCCGATAACGGAGGTAGTGGTGGCAGTATATGCCGCATTGAAGATGCGCCGGTATACAGCATCTATGAAATAAGGGAGAAGAAGCCCAGAAGCTTAAAACCCAGTAAAATGGAGAGAAAGACGAAAGCAACTCCCCCGCCTATTATAAGCTTTCTTATGAGGGCGTCATTCTCCTCTGCTTTCTTGTCTTTCTCTTCTTCTTTCATTTTCTTACTTCTTTGCAATGTATTTTCTAATGTCGAGTGCAACGGCGACTACGATGACAAGGCCCTGTGCAATGTAGTTGTAGTACGGGTTGACACCGAGGAACTGAAGAATAATCTTCAATACTTCAAAGACGAGGACACCGACTATGATTCCCGGTATTGTTCCTATACCACCTGTTGTCGAGACTCCGCCGATCGTACATCCGGCAATGGCCTCAAGTTCGTATCCCGAGCCCATTGAAGCAGATGCGCCTCCCGATTTTGCTGCAAGGAGGAAACCCGCGAAAGCATACATAAGACCTGCTATGACATAGATTCTTGTAAGTTCCCTTCCTGTATTGACACCTGAAACCTCGGCCGCGATCTCGTTTCCACCGATTGCATACATATATTTGCCGTGTGTCGTCTTGTTGTAAAGAAACCAGAAGAGTATTCCGAAGGCTAAAGCTACAAAGAGCAGATACGGAATGTAGAAGCCCTTTGTATTTCCAATCTTTCCGGTAATCAATTTGATGTAACTGCTCTGGAATCCTCCGATAGGCTGTGCATCTGTGAAGATAAGGCTTATTCCGTAGATGATGGTCTGCGTTCCCAGTGTTGCGATGAACGGAGGAACCTTCAGCTTCGTCACGATAAGTCCGTTTACAAGGCCGAAGAAGAATCCGAAGACCAGGACAATGAGAAGAACGACGAACATGTTCATCTCGGGAAGGCTCTTGTAGAGTTTTCCGGTATAATCACCTCTCTGGATGAGAACTCCGGCAAGACAGGCGGCAAAACCCACCTGACGCCCCGCCGAGAGGTCGGTTCCCTTCGTTATAAGGATTCCCGAAACTCCGAGTGCGATAAGGAATCTTATGGATGTATTACTTACAAGGTTTCCGAAGTTTCCCCATGAGAAGAAGTTGGGGACACAGCATCCGACAATTATGGATGCCAGAACCAGGAGGACAACAATCGGGTTGGACTTCACCATTCCCATGAACTTTTTTAAATGACTGCTATTATTCTTTATTTCCATCGTATTACTCCACAAATAACTAGACATCCTGCTTTGCACTCTCGAACTGCGTTGCATATGCCATGATCTTTTCCTGAGTGGCATCTCTGCCATCTATAAATCCCGTTACACGCCCGTCGCACATGACCATGATTCTGTCGGACATGCCGATAAGTTCACTCATCTCGCTTGAAATCATGATTATGCTCTTACCCTCCCTGGCGAGGTCAGCGATAATACAATAGATTTCATACTTTGCTCCGACATCTATTCCCCGTGTAGGCTCATCGAGAATAAGGACATCAGGGTCGTTTGCAAGCCATCTGCCTACAAGAACCTTCTGCTGGTTACCACCCGAGAGACTCTTGATCTGGGTCTTTCCGGATGGTGTCTTGATATTCATCTTGTGGACATTGTCCTGTACAAGATTATCGATCTTGTTGAGATTAAGCGTAATACCGTTCTGGATATAGGTATAATGTTTCAAAGCCGCTATCGAAATGTTGTCCGATACTGGAAGAACCCCCATGATTCCGGTTCGTCTTCTATCCTCCGTCAACATCGCGACACCCTGATCTATGGCATTCTTGGGCCTGTGGATATGAAGTTCCTTATCCTTATAGAAGATCTGCCCCTTCACATGGCTTCTTACTCCGAAAAGGCCTTCCATAAGCTCGGTGCGCTGTGCTCCGACAAGACCCCCCACTCCGAGGATCTCACCCTTACGGAGGGTGAAACTTACATTTCTGAAACTTCTGGGATTAATCGAAGTGAAGTCTTTTACCTCGAAGACAACCTCTCCCGGGACATTCTCACGCTTTGGATAGAGATTGGAGAGCTCACGCCCGACCATCTTCGTTATGATCATATCGGTGGTGAGACAGCTTGCCTCCCATGTTCCGATATACTTTCCGTCACGCATGATGGTAACCTCATCGCTTATTTTGAGGATTTCATCCATCTTGTGTGAAATGTAAACAACGGCGACACCGTCAGCCTTGAGATCCTCGATTATCCTGAAGAGTGCATCGACTTCGTTCTGCGTCAGGGATGACGTAGGCTCATCGAGAATAAGTACGCGGCAGTTTGCAGAGACCGCTTTCGCTATCTCGATGGACTGCATCTGCGATACACTGAGGTTGCCAACCTTCTCCTTCGGATCAAAATCCATGCGCACCTTCTTGAGGAGCGCCGCCGTCTCTTCATACATTTTGGCGTGGTCTACCATCGGTATGAAGCCAAGGAGCTTCTTTATTGGATATCTTCCGAGGAATATGTTTTCTCCTATGGTTCTTGCAGGTATGGGCTGCAGTTCCTGATGAACCATTGCTATACCCTTTTTAAGGGCATCCATAGGATCCTTTATTTCCGTTTTCTTTCCGTCAATATATATCTCACCCTCATCCATCTTGTATATTCCGAACATACATTTCATGAGAGTAGACTTTCCAGCTCCATTTTCACCCATCAGAGCATGAACCTTTCCGGGCCGGAGCTTAAGTTGAGCGTGATCCAATGCCTTTACGCCGGGGAAAGACTTACAAACATCACGCATCTCCAGGAGGAATTCCGACATCTTCCCAAACCCCCTCTACTATTGTCAAAGATTTAATAAGAGAGCGAGCAGAATGATTAATCCTGCCCGCCTAAGAATTGATCGTCGTCAGGCGAACCTGTGGTCCGTTCTACCTTACTTTCTGATCATTACGTACGGTACCCAGTAGTAGTTGTCGATTGCTTCGCCGTTGAGAAGCATGACTGTTACATCTACTGCCTTGTGTGACTGTCCGACATGATCGTTGAGGACTGTACCTGTCATTGTTCCCTTCTGAACCATTTCCTGGCACTCGTCAAGAGCGTCGACTCCGACAAGATAGATGTCCTTACCGACTGTTCTTCCGGCAGCCTGGATAGCAGCTGCAGCACCGAGAGCCATAGCGTCATTGTTACAGAAGACTACTTCAACATCCTTGCCGTACTTAGCAAGAGCGTTTGCACAGAGTTCCTGTCCCTTTGTCTGATCCCAGTTACCAACCTGATCATCGAGACACTTTACCTTCAAGCCGTGGTCTGTGAGATACTTGACTGAATATTCTGTTCTGTATTGAGCATCGATATTCTCCGGGTCTCCTTCGATCATTATGTAGGAGATAACGCCGTCACCGTTGACATCGCCGTGATCCGGGAGCTCTGCAATGATCTGGCCCTGGAATGAACCTGAATCTCTTGCGTCACATCCGACATAACATACCTTCGGATTGTTGAGGATGCCGGGGTAAGCTTCGTCGATGATTGATCCGTCCTTTGCATATTCGAGAGGTTCTCTGTTGATCAATACACATGGAATGTCAGCTGCAACGATCTTGTCGATGATAGCATCAGCTGATGATGTCTGAACAAGGTTGAGAATGATTGCATCCATGCCCTGAGAGATGAAAGCATCGATCTGGTTTGACTGTTCAGCCATGTCGTTCTTGCCGTCGACGAATGTCAATTCATATTTGACATCATCTGTCTCAAGCGTCTTGAAATATGCCTGAATCTCGTTTCTGTAGAGAGTCATGAAGTTATCGGTGAACTGATAGATCGCAACGCCGACTTTATAAGTCTTGGCACCACTCTTCTCTGCTGTGCCCTGAGCGAATACTGTTGTTATACAAAGTAAAGCAACCAGGAACATAACCAAAATTTTCTTCATACGTTAAAATCTCCTTTTTTTATTGTATGTATTTCAATTGTATGACCATTTTATCGAATTGGAAACAAATATTTTTTTGACATCAACCAATTAACACAAAGCCGGTATTTCAATCCAATACCAAGAATTATGTTTTCAAAACAAAGAAAAGCACCTTTTCACTCAATAAACGCCATCTTTAAAACCCTCATCAAAATGAAAGCCCAGCGACTGGGAAACAACCCTCCCTCCTCCATCCTTTACACGGCTTGAGGAAGAAAATATCCATTTGTGTAATTACCCCGAATGAGTGATAATACAAAGGTAGGAAAATTATGGACACAGTAAGAACAATATTGGTTAAGGAAAGCGTCTTTGCCGACAACGATAGAGCAGCAGCAAAGTTAAGAAGTGAATTGAAGGACAAGGGAGTCTTTCTGATGAATCTGATGTCGTCTCCGGGCTCGGGTAAGACTACTACGCTCACACGCATAATAGAAGCTTTGAAAGATGAGTACAGAATCGGCGTAATGGAGGCCGACATAGACAGCGATGTGGATGCACTTACAATCAAGAAGCTCGGCGTCAAGTCGATACAGCTTCACACGGGAGGAATGTGTCACCTCGATGCAGCTATGACAAGGCAGGGTCTGGAAGGAATCGGAATCGGAGATCTGGACTTTGTGACACTCGAGAATGTCGGGAATCTCATATGCCCCGCAGAATTCGACACGGGTGCGGTGAAGAACGTAATGATCCTCTCGGTACCCGAAGGCGATGACAAGCCTTTGAAGTATCCTTTGATGTTCAGCACGGTAGACTGTGTCATCATCAACAAAATCGATGCTTCTTCGTTCTTCAATTTCGACATCGATAGATGTAAGAGCTACATAAAGGAAAGAAACAGAAAAGATCCTCCGGTATTCGCCGTATCGGCAAAGACGGGAGAGGGAATGGAAGATCTCATCGACTGGCTGAGAAAAGAGATCGAAGAATGGAAGAGAAAATAAGGGGATAGATAATGGCTGAAGTCAGAGAAAACATTATCAAACTCGGGCAGAAGATTACAGACCGCATAGGAGTCAAAGTTACCGGGAAAGAGCCTGAATACTGGGGACTGGATCCAATCCTCACCGACGAAATGGCGGATATAGCGCTCAAGATGGATGTCAGAAAGCCCATTACTCTTGAAGCACTGGCAAAGAAAACCGGAATTGAAAAGGATCATCTCGAGAAGGTTCTTCAGGACATGGCCTATGTGGGAATCATAGAGTACAACTGGGAGAACGAAAAAAGGGAGAAGCAGTATGTGCTTCCGATGTTTGTTCCGGGCTCTGCAGAATTCACGAACATGAGACAGAGCCAGCTCGAGGAGCATCCGGAGCTCGGACGGTTCTTCGAGAACATGTCACGCCTACCGCTCGAGAAGGTGACACCCTTCGTTCCAATGGGCGGCGCGGGAATCGGGATGCATGTAATCCCCGTAGAGAAAGCTATCAGCATGGAGAGCGGAGCAGTCAGCCTCGAAAAGATATCCTACTGGCTCGATAAATACGACGGAGAGTATGCAGCATCCCCATGCTCGTGCCGTATGTCACGTAAGACGTTCGACGAAGGATGTGCAGACAACCCCGAAGACTGGTGTATCGGTGTCGGCGATATGGCACGCTATCTTGTCGAGACGGAAAGAGGACACTATATAACAAAGGATGAAGCACTCGCCATACTCAAGAAGGCCGAGGACCTGGGATTCGTCCACCAGATTACAAACATCGACGGCGAGAACAAGATATTCGCAATATGCAACTGCAACGTAAATGTCTGCTATGCATTGCGTACAAGTCAGCTCTTCAACACCCCCAACCTTTCAAGAAGCGCATATGTGGCAAAGGTGACCACAGAGGATTGTGTAGCATGCGGTAAATGTGTCGAACACTGCCCCGCAGGAGCTGTCAAGCTCGGACAGAAACTCTGCAGAAAAGACGGGAGCAGAATCGAGTATCCAAGGCAGGTTCTTCCAGACGATGTGAGATGGGGCCGCCATATGTGGAGTCCCGATTACAGAGACAAGAACAGGATAAACTCATATGAGAGCGGAACAGCCCCGTGTAAAAGCAGCTGCCCGGCACACATTGCAGTACAGGGCTACCTCTGCCTGGCGGGACAGGGTAAATACAAGGAGGCGCTTGCACTTATCAAGAAAGATAATCCCCTTCCTGCAATATGCGGTAAGATATGTAACAGGCGCTGTGAAGAAGCATGCACGAGAGGAACACTCGACAAAGCCGTTGCAATCGACGAAGTCAAGAACTTTCTTGCACAGCTGGATCTCAAAAGCGATACAAGATACATTCCGGAAAAGCACATACCTTCAAACCGCGGACCATTTAAGGAGAAGATTGCAATAATCGGAGCGGGACCAGCAGGACTCAGCGCGGCATATTTTCTCTCTCTCCTCGGATACACCCCGACAGTCTTCGACAAGAATGACCGGGCCGGCGGTATGCTCAGATACGGTATTCCTTCATTCAAACTTGAAAAGGATGTAATCGACGCCGAAGTCGAAATAATCAAGGAGCTCGGAGTCGAATTCAGATTCAATACAGAGATCGGAAAAGACAAGACAATAGAAGATCTCCGTAAAGAAGGATACAAAGCCTTCTATATTGCCACAGGCTGCAGCGGAGGAAGACTTCCCGGCATCAACGGAGAGGATGCAGAAGGTGCAATGACGGCACTGGAACTCCTAAAAAATGCAGAGAGCATGGAACTGGGAAAGAGAACAGTCGTTGTCGGAGGCGGAAACGTAGCAGTCGACGCAGCACGTACGGCAGTAAGAAAGGCCGAAAAAGTATCGATGTTCTCTCTTGAAGAGAGGGATCAGATGCCTGCAAGCGAAGAAGAGATAATTGAAGCCGAAAGCGAAGATATCTCGATCAATCCCGGCTGGGGGCCGAAGGAGGTTCTCACAGGCGAAGAGGGCCGTGTCAGGGCAGTCGTCTTCAAGAAGTGTCTCAGCGTATTTGACGAGAATAAACGCTTCAATCCGAGATACGACGAAAACAACACAATTACAGTTGAATGCGACTCTCTTGTCTTTGCAATCGGACAGAAAGTCGTCTGGAACAACCTCATAGAAGGCGAATCCGTCGAGATCAGAAAAAACGGTCTCATCGTAGCGGACTCTCTCACCTACCAGACATCAAAGTGCGATATCTTTGCAGGAGGCGATGTATATACAGGACCGAAGTTCGCAATCGACGCAATCGCAGCAGGAAGGGAAGCCGCCATTTCGATGCACCGCTATGTACAGCCCCACTCTTCTCTCACAATCGGGAGAAACCGACGCGATTTCAATATCCTCGATAAAGAAGACATCCTTATAAAGGAATATGACAGAACAGAGCGTCAGAAAGCGCAGACGAACATCGAAAAGAAATCCTTCAGAGATACAAGAGCTGTCTTTACTGAGGAGATGGTGAAGAAGGAGACACAGCGCTGCCTCGGGTGCGGAGCAAGCGTAGTCGACCCGAACAGATGTCTCGGGTGCGGTGTGTGTACGACAAAGTGTGAATTCGATGCAATCAAACTCTACAGAGTACATCCGGAGGCATCGACGATGATAAAGAGCGAGGACAAGATAAAAGCTGTTGCAAAGTATGCGCTCAAGAGAGGAATCAGAATACTCAGAAACCCCAACAGCATATCAGACCCCGCTAAATTGAAACCGGGACAGGAGCCTAAGAATAAAAATGCATGAGCTTGGAATCGTGTTCTCCATTCTCGATAAACTGGAGAAACTGGCTGAGGAGGAAAACCTCACCCACATTAAAAGTGTAACCCTTGAAGTGGGAGAAGTATCGACGGTGATTCCCGAGTACGTGACACCCTGTTTCGACTGGGCTGTCAAAAAGCGCCCCGTTTTTCTCGACACCACTCTCAAAATTGAACCGATCCATGCAATAACACACTGTTATTCATGCTCGAAGGAGTACGACACAGTGCCCAACGGCATAACATGCCCGTACTGCGGCTCAAGAGATACCGTTCTTGTCACCGGCAACGAGATAAACATCAAGGAGATAGAGGCGGAGTAACACCAAAAATACACATTTGTCTGAAAATTGTTCATGTACTTTCTCATCTGAAGTCTTACAATTAAAAAAATATTTTTCTCAAAAGGAGAAGGAAAATGGGAACATTAAGAAAGTTAAAAATGAGAATGAAGTTCGATAAGGACTGGCACAAGACTCTTATCCGCGGCTCAAGAAATGAAATCCTGATCGATGTCGACGGCGATAAGGAACCCGATGTTGCAATTATGGATACAACCGGCAACGGCGATATCGACACAATTGCAGTCGACCTCACAGGAGACGGAGAATTCAACCTCTATATCAGCGACACAGACGGAAACGGTATTCCTGATCTTATTCTCCTTGATGAAGAAGGAAACGGAGATGCAAAGGTAGTCGCAATGGGCAAGGAAGTCGAGGATGCAATCATTGCAGCGGCAAATGTTGTAAGAAACCTGATTGTTGCAGGCGACTACGTATCCCAGGCTCTTGAAAATGCACTCGATGAATTAAACAAGGAAGTCAAGATCGCACGTAAAGAGCTCAAGAAGCTCAGATAAGCAAACTCAAGGCGGCCGAAAGGTCGCTTTCTTATTTCCGGTCCCCTACCGCAGCGAATAAAGCTCTTCCGGACAGAGACTATAAAAAAGGACAAACACCAAAGAAAATGTCCTTATTTTTGTAGTACTACAATCTCTACTACAAAGCTACTACAATAGTTACTACAATACCACTACAAATACTATCAAAGACGCTTTCCGACATCTATGTGTTTTCATTTCACTCAAATGTGCTATGATTTTCGAAAGGAGTAAATTATGAGTTTAATGGTTCTCTCCGTCGGTGGTTCTATTATCGCCCCGGAAAAGGTAAATACAGATTTTTTGAAAGAGTTCAAAGAGGCTATTGTCAACTATCTTGAAGAAGATAAGGAAAGAAAGCTCATCTTCGTGTGCGGGGGCGGGGCTCCGGCAAGAGTATATCAATCCGCCTATCGTGAAATCACGGGAGGCAGCAGCAAGGACAGCGAAGACTGGATAGGAATCAAGGCAACTTATCTCAATGCAGAGCTCATGAGAGCAGTCTTCTCCGATTATGCCACATCTCCCGTTGTGACAAACCCGACAGGAGAGATTGAGAATCCGGGAAGGATCCTCGTTGCCTCGGGATGGAAACCGGGATTCAGTACAGATACCGATGCGGTATATCTTGCACGACGCTTCGGCGGGAAGAAGATAATAAACCTCTCGAATATCAAAAAGGTCTATACGGATGACCCAAGAAAGAATCCCAATGCACAGCCTATCGATACAATAAGCTGGAAGCACTTCCGACAGATGGTAGGTTCGGAGTGGAAACCGGGATTGAATGCTCCGTTTGATCCTATTGCCTCGAAGTTGGCTGAGGAGAGCGGTCTCACCGTCATATGCGCAGACGGCCGCGATATTAAAAACACAATCGCAATCCTCGAGGAGAAGGACTTTGTAGGAACAACAATCAAGCCCTGACTCTTTCCCTCTTTAGAGAAAGAAAATAAGGGCTCGGGTCTGCAAAGGGCTGGGGGAAAGGACAATCCTCTCTGAAGTCGGGAATCCAGAGGATGTCATCATCGCTCTTTTCCTGAATGAACCCGTTTTCTATTCCCTCGTCCTCGACAAGATCTACGAGTTCCCGGTACTCCTCATCGCTGATGGGGAGTAAATCTTTGTCTCCCTTTGGAGGAACGAACTGGCTCATGAGGGAGAGATAGAAATTATCCTTGTAGTGAGAAGCAAAATAGGATATGAACTTCTTTGAATGATTCACCGTTCCCGGGAATACAAGGTGACGCAGTATCGTACCTTTTATATTATCCAGATCAGTTGACGGATGCCTCTCTTTTATCCAGTCCATGACGGGGATTATCACATCGGCGTAGCGGCCCAGTCCGCAATAGACCTTCGATACATTACGGCTGAGACTCTTGCAGTCGAGTAGATATAAGTCAATATACTTATCTATAAGAGCAAGAGCCTCACAGTTCTCGTATCCCGAACTGTTCCACACAACAGGAAGCTTGAAACCTTTTGAAAAAGCATTCTCGAGGGCATTTACTATGGAAGGGATGAAATGTGTTCCCGTCACAAGATTGAGTGTTCTTGCTCCCATTCTCTCGAGGTCCAGAAAGAGAGCGGAAAGTTCCCCGTCAGATATCTCGATTCCGAGATTGGAGCCGTCGGATCCCGAGATCTGTCTGTTCTGACAGTAGGCACAGTGAAGCGGACACCCCGTGAAAAAGACCATTCCCGAGCCTTTCTCTCCGACCAGCGGCGGCTCTTCGCCTCTATGAAGTCCCGACCAGGCGATACGGACTTTATCCGACATCTCGCAGCGTCCCTTCCCGCCGTTTGTTCTGTCCACACCGCATAAATTCGGGCACAGTTTACATGATGAGTAAATGCTCTTTTCATTCATATCATGTTGATTATACCCAAATATTAACCTTGAACAATCCACCCTCTTTGACTATCTTTATTTTCATGCAATTGAATTTCTTTAAGAAGAAGGAAGAGAAGAAAAAGGAGATAAAATACATCCTCACGATAGACGGTGGAGGAATGAGAGGTATCGTCCCCGCCTATATTCTGAAAGAGATCAATGAAGAGCTGAAAACAAAGACAACACGCCCGTTCTACTCCTATTTCGACCTTGTTGCAGGAACAAGTACAGGCGCATTATTATCTCTCGGCCTTACATGTCCAACGAAAGGAACATCGCTTCTCAAAGAGGGAGGAGATGACTACCTTGTCGAGAGAATTTATACAAAGGGAAGATTAATCAAGAAAGAGTATAAAGAGGAAATCGGCTATATACCCCACCTGGCGGATCCCGACAATTTCATAGATCTCTACAAGGAAAACGGGAACAAGATCTTCCACATAAAGGAAGCAAAGGGTCTGAAGAAGGTCTTCTCGATAGTCTCGCGCTTACTCTCCGATAAATACGAAGTTGCACCTTATGAGGAGTTTCTTTCATACCTCTACGGCGATGTACTTTTAAAAGAAGCCGCCGTTCCGACAATGGCAGTATCATACAACCTCAATAACGGCGAGAAGTATGTCTTCAGGAGCTGGGACAGTCACGATTTTCTCCTGAGGGAAGTGGCACGTGCATCGTCCGCCGCCCCGACTTATTTCGCTCCGGCAAGATTCATCGACAGAAAGACAGAAGAGGCGCTGACCTTAGTTGACGGGGGCCTAATTGCAAACAACCCGATTCTTGCGGCATATATCGAGGCAGTGAAACTCTATCCACATGCAGATGAATACAGATTCCTCTCCCTCTCGACAGCATCGAGGTCGATTTCGATCAACGCCGATGACCTATCGAACAATATCGACTGGATGGGGCATCTCATATCAGCATACAGCGCAGCCAACATGAAGATAAGCCTGGAGGGCGTGGAATCAATCCCGAATGTAAAGGTACTCCGCGTGTGGGAGGATGTGATAAAGACCAAGATCAAACTTGACGACACCTCTCCCGAGGCCGTTTCGGCTCTCACCGGGGCTGCAGAGGAGATCTGGAGCATGGAGAAAGAGGAGATCCTCCACTTCGTCAGCGAGATGATAAAGAATAACAGCATCCCGGAGCGCTTGAAGCTCGAGAACAGTCACACGGAAAGAATCGCGGACAAAACCTCACCCAGTCTTTCTCTACCCTCTCTATAAGAGAATGAGACATCACCGACAGTTGTCTTTTCTCCGACTATGTCGGTAATGAGCTTGACACAATAAAAACCAAGGCCGAGACACCTGGCAGCCACAGCAACGCCGTAAGCCTCCATATCGGCAGCATCGGCTTTCAAAAAGGTATGAGATTCCGTTACTTCAGAAGAAAAGGTTCCTGATGTGTAAAGTATGTAGGGACTTGTCTTATCGAGGGAGTAGAGAGCATTGAAAGTAGCTCTGTCCGGTCCTATGGTGGAACCGAGACGTACGTGCATTGAAGAGAGGTCCTGGTCCGGTGTGACGACAGAGCCGAAGGAGACTACATCGCCCTTTTTCAAGCGTCCGAGAGACCCGGCAGAGCCGATTGATACGACGACTTCGCTCTTGTAACGCGCGGCATAGACAGCTGTCATGGCAGCACTCTGAATGGGGCCGACGCCGCATACGCATGTATCCCAGTTGCCATCAAGACCCTTGAGCTCCGCCTTGTCGGACGCTACGAGAAGCACCCTACTCATATTGATAATGCCGATACCGCGGCACCGATTATCGGAGAGGAGTCTATGTTGATTATTCTGTAGAAGAGAGAGTTGTCTCTTTCAAGAATTTCATCAGTGAACAGGCGTGTATATCTCTCGAGGAACGGAAGCTTGTAGAATGTAGTGCCGTCGGCATTAATCAAAATAGGATGGAGCGGAGAGTTCTTTTCGCTCTTCTCCTTCAAAGCCGCACTTGCAATATTTATGGCAGTAAGCTTAGCCGCTCTCACAACTATCGCTTTAAGGATGATATAAAGATTCCAGGCATCACGGTCATTTGTGACAATCGATCCGAGTGCCGAAGAAGCGTTATAAGGAGATCCGAGATAGCTCCCGACATCCATTGTCGAAAGAGTTTTGAGCTTATTGAAGCCATCCATGAATTCAAGAGAGAAGACATTCTCCTTTACAGCCTGAGACAGAGTGTAGTGGCAGAACGGTCCTATATAAGCCCCGCTTATCATCTTCTCGAGGTGATAGTTTTCGGGATTGTTCGTGGTGTTTGTAAATCCGGTGTCGAGGTCGCTGAGTGCTATGTCGAGTGAGCCTGACTCCGTGTTGATGATCTGCGCGCCATCAGAGAGATTCAGCTTCTTTATATTCTCGTTCTTCTCTATGTAAGCGGTATTCGTACCCGTTCCGAGGATGAAGCCCACATAACCCGATGCATCCACACTGCTCTCGGCCGCAGCTGCAAGAAGAGTCGCGACAGTGTCGTTGACAACGCTGATCCTGTAGGAAGATACATCATATCCGCGCTTTTGAAGTACCGAGAGGATATTCTTCCCCAGCGGTTTACCGATTGCTTCGGGGGCCTTTATCTCCTTACTGAAGAGAAGAGGAATACCGTCATGGTCTTCGGTTATCTCGGCGGCATAAGAGAAGCAGAACCCTATACGGGAGCTCTTTCCCATAAAACGCTCTATGTTATCTGCAAATATCGAGTAGAACTCGTCGGCGCTGACACATCTCTCAAAGCCCGGCATCGCCACCTTTCTGAATTCCGATATCACAGGTTTGCCGTCGTCCCCGAAAGAGACAAGACAAGTGCGGAAATTGGTTCCGCCCGCGTCCATTACGATGACGTTCTCACCCCTTTTAAGCTCACTGGGCCTACGAGCATATGTCGGAATCATCTTGAGGGAGCTCTTCTCTCCGCAGAGCCCTTTATCCATCTCCGAAAAGAACAGGGAGAGAACAGAGTTTGAATCGACATATTCCTCCCCGAGTCTATGTTCCTTTAAAAATTCAACTGCTTTCATCTTTCACTCCTTTTCCCTGCGGTATTTGACATCCACTCTGTAGAACTCTCCGTTGAGTGTGAGCGTATCTGAATAGACATGCATCGTTCCCTCTTCGTCACCTTCTATGTTGAACGTCCCCTCCATTATATACTCTTCTCCTCCTTTTTGAATAATTAAATGTGGCCTGCATTTAACAGAGAGAGACGCAAGGCTCCCGGTTGTGAGGTAATCAAGTTTGTTGATGCTGCTTTTTTCCGGGATATCAACCTCGCCGGAAATCACAACATCCCCTTTATTGTATCCGGCACTTTCGAGCTTTTTCTTCGTCTTCTTCATTGTCGCACCGTTCTGTGTGAGGTTATAAAGAGGGATCTTCCAGAACGGAATGTTATCGGGTTTTGTATTGAGAGTATCAAGATATGTAGAGAGGTCGGAGTTATTGAAGATGATTTTATCCGGGATTATCTCATCGTCGTCTCCGACGAATGTCACCCCGTCGAGCATAAGCGTCGGGATGGACGTACGCGCAAGAATCACAGAAAAGGCCGCCGTCTCCACATCCTCATAGCAGGGAGAGGAGTAAAGAAAGAGAGCCGGGAAAAGAAAAAGAAGTATAAAAAGGAGTTTACGCATCGCTATAAGTCTACTTTTTTTTGTACTTTGAGCAATATCAAAGAAGGAGTTTGTCTGATAGAATAGAGCTATGCGTGATACTTTTCTCTTCTACGACCTAGAAACATTCGGCCTCAATACCCGTTATGACAGAATCGCCCAGGTGGCGGCGGTCAGAACAGACATGGATCTGAATATAATAGATTCCCCTATTCTCATGTACTCAAGACTCTCTCCCGACTATCTGCCGTCTCCGGGATCCTGCCTTGTCACGCACATAACCCCGCAGGAGGTGAACGAGAAGGGACTCAGGGAAGCGGAAGTAATAAAAAGACTTAGAGACGAGATGATGAGGAACAACACCATCACACTCGGATACAACACCATACAATTCGACGACGAATGTATCCGCAGTGCATTGTACCGCAACCTCTACGACCCATATGAGAGAGAGTACCTCAATGAGTGTTCGAGGTGGGATATAATAAATCTTGTCAGAGCTACACGCGATCTCAGGCCGGAGGGACTTGTCTTCAACACACTCAACGAAGCGGGATTTACTTCATTCCGCCTCACCGATCTCACCGAGGAGAACAATATCAAGCAGGAAGGTGCGCATGACGCCCTTGTCGATGTATATGCCACGATAAATCTGGCAAAGCTCATAAAGGAGAAACAGCCAAAACTCTTCATGTGGGCGCTTACACACAGAAAGAGAGAGAGCCTCAAGGAGATAATCGACATCAATAAAAGAAAGCCATTCCTCTCCACGAGCGCCGCATTCGCATCCGAAAAAGGTAACACAAGGCCACTTCTTCCTCTCTTCTATACATCGAAGAATGACCTCTACTGCTTTGACCTGACATATCCCCTTCCCTCTGCTGTTACACTCGACAACTACACGGAGAGCGGTATCTATCATCTTTCAACCAACAAATGTCCATTCGTCGCCCCTCTCTCGACACTCTCGAAAGAAGCGGAGGAGAGACTCGGGTTTACTAAAGCCGAGGTAATGGAGAAAGCCCGCCTTGTCAGGGAGAGCGGCATCTTCAAGGCTGAAGACTTCAAAAAGAGCTATCCCCCATCCTCCGACGAAGATCCCGATATTTCGATATACGGCTCTTTTCTCTCACGAGACGACAAATCCAGACTTGAAAAGATACAGTCTCTCTCGCCGAAGGAGAAACTCATCAAAGGGGAGAAGATCCCGTTCGACAATCCAAAATACCACAAGCTTGTGTGGCGTCATGTTGCCCGCAACTGGCCTGAGGTATTATCAGATAAGGAGAAGGAGCAGTGGCGTAACTGGTGCTCTGGGCGTCTCTTAGTACCTCTTATCAAAGAGGCCCAGTCGATTGATGATTATCTTTATACTTGTAATGAATTATTAAATAGTTTAAATACTGATGGGGAAGACAAGAGAACATTATTGTCCCTCATTGAATACGGTAAGTATTTGAAAAAGACAATTGTTGACATGGAGAAAAACTGATGAATAAATTGATAGATCTGCTTCCATCTTTTTCGCTTCAGCTGGAAGAGCTTGATAAAACGCTGAGTCTTCCCGAGACTCTCGGCGACATGAAAACATACAAGGAAAAGATGATGGAACGCTCTCATATAGCACCGGTCGTTGAAAAACTCTCCGAAATGAAGAAAACAGAGGAAGAGATAAAAGATAACGAAGAGCTATTGAAGAGTGAGAGTGACCCTGAGATGGCCCAGATGGTGAAAGAGGAGATTACCT
This sequence comes from uncultured Oscillospiraceae bacterium, assembly GCA_963636745.1. Lineage (GTDB taxonomy): Bacteria > Spirochaetota > Spirochaetia > Sphaerochaetales > Sphaerochaetaceae > Ornithospirochaeta. Next base: position 23,472 of record CAVHKW010000086.1, read on the forward strand.
CTCTCAAAGAAAAAATCGAGAGAGACGAGAGGGAATGCAAGGTCCTTCTCATCCCGCAGGATCCACTTGAAGGCAAGAACATAATCATGGAGATAAGAGCAGGAACGGGAGGAGAAGAAGCAGCCCTCTTTGCCGCAGATATCTACCGCATGTATGTCCACTATGCCGAGAAGAAGAAATGGAAGATAGAGGTGATGAGCGCGAACGAGACGGAACGCGGGGGCTACAAGGAAATTATTGCCTCCATCTCCGGTAAGGACGTCTACGGCTCGATGCGCTATGAAAGTGGAGTTCACAGAGTCCAGCGTGTTCCCGAAACGGAGAGCGGCGGAAGAATCCACACCTCGGCTATAACTGTCGCTATCCTTCCCGAAGCAGAGGAAACCGACATCGTAATAAACGAAAAGGACCTCAAGATAGATGTCATGCGTGCAGGAGGCCCGGGAGGACAGTGTGTCAACACGACCGACTCGGCTGTACGTATCACACACATTCCGACAGGCATCGTCGTCATCCAGCAGGATGAGAAATCACAGCTGAAGAACAAGAACAAGGCTATGAGAGTTCTTAGATCGAGGCTCTTCGAAATGGAAGAAGAGCGTAAGATGAAGGAGCGCAGTGCCGAGCGTAAGAGCATGGTCGGAACGGGTGACCGCAGCGAAAGAATAAGAACATACAACTTTCCTCAAAACAGATGCACGGACCACCGCATCAACCTCACCTCCTACAATCTTGAAGGCGTTTTGAACGGTGAACTGGATGAGTTCATCGAAGCATTGAAGATCCAGGCGGGAGAAGAAGCTCTGAAATCGTTATGACGCTCTTTGAGTTGAAGAAAGCATTACTGGGTATCGAAAATGATCTGGAGGACCCCTATCTTGAAGTAAGAGTCCTCCTGACAAGTCTTGGTTCCTCCCCCTCGGATCAGATCGCTTACTCCGACAGAACTGTCGATGAAGATATTACAAAGAAAGCATTCGAGGATTTCAGGAGACGAATAGAGGGTACCCCGATGGCCTACATAACACACTCGAAAGAGTTCTACGGCCATGACTTCTACGTAGACGAGAGCGTTCTCATTCCACGTCCCGACACGGAGACGATAGTTGACAAGGCAATCAATATATATAAAGAAAAGCGGTATAACGGAAGAATTCTCGACCTCTGTACCGGAAGCGGTGCCATAGCAGCATCCATCTCCAGTGCTCTCGGTCTTCCCGTCTCTTTCAGCGACATATCGAGAGAGGCTTTATCAATAGCGGAGAAAAACTACATTAATATTACAGGCCGAAAGGAAACGGATGCACGACTGGGATCCCTCTTCGAGCCCTGGAAGGGAGAAAAGTTCTCCCTGATCGCAACAAACCCTCCCTATCTGACAGAGGAGTGGTTTATAGAAACGGAGAGAAGTGTCAAAAGAGAGCCTCATGTCGCTCTTGTCAGCGATAACACAGACGGCCTCGATATAATTAAAAAGATTGTCTCATCTTCTCCTCAAGTATTGGAAAAAAATGGTACACTTTTAATTGAATGTGACTACAGACAGATAGATAACCTTTCTTCCCTATTGAAGGAAAACGGTTTCAGCTCGATCGGGATAGAAAAGGATATGGGTGGACTGGAAAGAGTGGTGTATGGAGAATATAAAGGCTGAAGAAAAAGAAGAAGCAAAGGCAATCGAAATCCCGAACAAGGAACTTGTCGACAGATTTGTTTCCAGAATTCTCAATTACTCGGATATAGACAAGGCCAAGATAAGCTCGGCAGCTGTCTTTGCGGCCAGGAAACACGGAGACCAGAAGCGTAAAAGCGGGGAGCCGTACCTCATTCATCCGATCGCCGTCGCCGAGATATTGATGAGCTTCAATATGGATGCCGACACAGTCTGCGCAGGGCTTCTCCACGACACAATTGAAGACACAGGCACAACAGAAGAGGAGATTGCATCCCTCTTCGGTAAGGAAGTTGCACAGATGGTCCAGGCGGTGACAAAGATCACCAGAATCACCCAGGACAAGTCCATCCAGGAAGCGGAAACCATAAAAAAGATGTTCTTCGCCATGAGCAAAGACCTCAGGGTAATACTCATTAAGCTTGCCGACAAGCTCCACAACATGAGGACGCTCTCGGGCCTCAGCAGCGAAAGACGAATAGCATACGCAAAAGACTGTCTCGATATCTTCGCTCCAATTGCCGACAGCCTCGGTATGCAGACGCTGAAGAGCGAACTCGAAGACCTTTCCCTCAAGGCATTGAAACCTGAAAGCTATGAATACATAAACACATACCTGCTTGAAAGAAAAGGCGAGTACACAGCATTCATCAAACAGGTGGCCAGAGCCATCGAAGAAGCATGCAAGAAAGAGGGTCTCGATAATATAGAGGTAACGGGAAGAGTAAAGCACGCCTACTCCATCTACATGAAAATCAAGAAGAGGAAGAAGGAGATAGACGAGATCTACGATATCCTGGGCATCCGTGTCATATGTAATACAACAGTCGAATGCTACACCATTCTCGGCATCATCCACTCAATGTGGATCCCGATCGAAGGCAGATTCAAAGATTACATCGCAATGCCCAAAGCCAACAACTATCAATCCCTCCATACGACGGTTCTCGGGCCGCAGTCGAGGCATCTCGAGATCCAGATAAGAACATGGGAGATGCATAAGACGGCGGAGGAAGGTGTTGCTGCACACTGGGCTTATAAAGCTGCAAGCGGAAGCGAAAGCGGTGCCTGGAAAAGCATGGACTCCATCAACTATCAGAAGATAGTCAAGAAAATCAAATCCTGGTCAAAGGAGATAGAGCAGAGCGAAGACTACATGGAGGAGATAAAGAACGAGCTTTTGAAAGACTCCATAGTCGTCTTTACACCACAGGGCCATGTCATAGAACTACCTGTCGGATCGACTGCACTTGACTTTGCCTATAAAATCCACACCGAGGTCGGTAACCACTGCTCGGGAGCGAAGGCGGACGGCTCAATCATCCCGTTGAATAAGCCTCTCGCCAACACCCAGATAGTCGAAATCATGACATCACCCTCGGCTCACCCTAACCAGCAGTGGCTTGAGGCTGCAGCGGCAACCTCCACAAAGAAGAAGATAAAAGCATGGCTCAACAGATATCAGAGCGCAAACGTACCGGAGGTGAATAAGCCGGTAGTAGCACAGCCGCTGCCAAAGAAAGTGCCGCAGCCTACCAATCCCGCAAAGCTCATCAACGGCACACTCAGCTATGTCTCCCCCGAAACAAAAGGAACACTGATGGTCGGAGAGGACAGCAACATAATGTATTCATTTGCCAAGTGCTGCTCTCCTATGCAGGGCGATGACGTTGTGGCATATATCACGAGGGGACGCGGCTACATCATACACCGCAGAGACTGTTCAAACCTCAGCCATATGGCGGAGGTGAATGAGAGAACTGTCTCTGTAAAGTGGACCGGAGATGAATTGATGAAGCACTACCATGTTACGACAAAGATCGATCAGGATATCTTCGGACAGATCGAAAATGCCGTAAGAACACATGGTGGAAGACTCCGTAAGGGTACTCTCGGCATTGACGGCAACAGGCTCACGGGCGACTTCACGATAATCGCGGAAAGCGAAGATGCAATCAGAAAATGCACCTCCGCAATAAGAACAATACCGACTGTCATCGAATTGACAGGGATAGCGGGAAAGTGAAACCCAATCGGAGAACGTAATCAAAAAAAACCAACTTTTCATCAAAAGTGTCACTTTTCTAGCCACTTTTGCTATTTCTTTTTCCATTACACTATATTCAGCGCTGTAAGCGGATAAGGGTGTCACCTTGCTGTTCGGGAACAAAAGACGACTTTGTCGTTCTTATTCTTTGAAAAGGAGGTGAGCTGTATGAATTTGAAGTTTATTATTTTGATTCTCTCAACAGTCAATGACGTTTTCGAGCTTGCTCGGAATTTCAGCTGGATGATGAAGTGTTTCAAAAAAGTAAAAACCAAAATAAATACCGCCCTACGCTCCACCAAAGCTAGGCGGTAATACAACAAACCGAATAGCAAGGGGCACCTCTTTACAGCGCCTTCTTGTAAAAACAATATAACACTGCCCGCAAAATTTGAAAAGACATAATCTCCACTTCAAAGAAAGTAATTTCTTGAAGAAGCAGAGCGCTGTCTTATCGAATGAATAAACTCCCTCTCAATACACCCGGCATGTCATAGACACAAAACCGGATCTCATTCCAGAGGAAACGGCGACGGTATTATGAATCTGTAGTCAAAAGTGTCACTTTTCTAGCCACTTTTGATGTTTCTTTTTCCATTACACTATATTCAGCGCTGTAAGCGGATAAGGGTGTCACCTTGCTGTTCGGGAACAAAAGACGACTTTGTCGTTCTTATTCTTTGAAAAGGAGGTGAGCTGTATGAATTTGAAGTTTATTATTTTGATTCTCTCAACAGTCAATGACGTTTTCGAGCTTGCTCGGAATTTCAGCTGGATGATGAAGTGTTTCAAAAAAGTAAAAACCAAAATAAATACCGCCCTACGCTCCGGAAAAGCTAGGCGGTAAACCAAATACCGAATAGCAAGGGGCACCTCTTTACAGCGCCTTCTTGTATAGACAATATAACACTACCCGTAGAATTTGAAAAGATATAACTTCCACTTTCAGGATAAGCAATTAAATGGACAGGTAAAGAGCTATTCTATCGAATGAATAACCTCCGGGAGAAGCTGCTTCTTCCGGCTTAACACACCCGGCATTTCATAGGCACATGATCGGATCTCATTCCAGAGGAAACGCCTGCGATATTTTGAATCCGTAGTCAAAAGAATGCTTTCCTCCTTCAATACATCGGTAATCATAAGCATAGCCCAGTCAAGGCCGCGGTTGCCCTTTATCGTATTGAGAGTTTCTAGATACTTCTCTTCATAACTTGCTATGTCGCTGAGCGTCGTCACCTCACACTGTCCGATTGCAAACTTCACTCCCTTCTCGCTGTAAGTCTTGAAGTCTCCCTCTATTGCAGAGACAGGTTCTCTGTTTGCCAGACTGTCGATTACGGAGAAGAGTTTGGCTCCGAATGCGTGTATATCGTATTCACCCGATATCGCGGCAAGGGCTCCGGCTGCTGTCTTATCGATTTGAGTCGTTGTCGGACTCCTGAGGACAAGAGTATCAGACATGATACCTGTCAAGAGAACACGGGCTGTAGTTTCATCCGGGACGATATTATGTCTCAGGTATTGCTGATATATTATAGTACATGTACTTCCGAGAGGCTCTGCATCTATGAATATCGGGAGACTCGTCTTCAGGGCATCAAGCCTGTGGTGATCAATAATCTCGATAACAGATGCCTCCTCTATTCCCCTTATACTCTGCCCCACTTCATTATGGTCTACAAGAATAACACTGTATTGAGGTTTCTTTAGAAAACATCTCCTTGTTACATAGCCGACAAACTCATCGTCGTCGAATACGGCAAGGCCTCTCAGGAGGGAGGACGAGAGCGCTTCCCTCGCATCGTCGAAGAAATCATTGACGCCGAGGCGCGGTCCCTGTTTACCCATAATCGTCCTCACGCTAGGTGTCATTCTCAGTCTTCTCTCAACTTCAGCTGTCTGAAGCTCCGTCAGGTACACAGTTCCCTCATAAGACGAGAAGTCTATATCCTCATAACTTGACGAAGCTGTAATGATGATGGCCTCCACACCCTTCCTCATCGCATACTCTATATAGCGCTTACGGTAGCCTATGACGACCACAGTATCTTTAGAGCCGTCGACAAAGTGACAGAAATCCTCATAAGCTGCAGCTCCTGCAAGGATGGAGGCGTTAAAGCTCTCCTTCCCTCTTTTGATAATCCTGCCGGGTATGACAGTCTCGATATTTGATACGAGGAAATCATAATGAGGAGTCTCCTCTCTGTTATCTCTCAAGAACCAGGAAGTAATATCGTCAACACTCAAAAGACCGACGAAGGAACCCTTGTCATAGACGGGGAAAGCCGATGGATGTGTCTCGTTATATGCTTTGACAAGATTATATATCGGAGCCTCTGCTTCAACCTTCTCCGTCGGAAGCAGCATAACATCCCTCACCTTCGGTTTAACGTCCCTCATATATTCAGGAACAGGCACCCCTAACAGACCGAACTGTTTCTCGACTCCTTCACTCATATGGCCACACCTTACGGCATGATAGCGGTTATCTCTGTCTATATGATTCTTCAACTCTGCATAACCGTAAGCCGAACAGATGCTGTCAAGGTCCGGATTGCGGTGTCCTGTGATGTAAATATCCTTCATAAGGAGAAGTCTAATCTAAAATAAAGAAACAATACACAGCCAAAATGACTTTCTTATGATCTGCTTTTACTCTAAAATCAAAGCATGCAGAATATTCTAATTGTTGTCGATATGCAGAATGACTTCGTCTCCGGAAAGCTTGGAAAAGAGGAAAATCTGACCATTGTCGAAGGAATAAGAAAGAAGGTTCTTTCTTTTGACGGGAAGGTGCTCTTCACGCGTGATACCCATCACGACAACTACCTTGAAACCGAAGAAGGTAAAAATCTTCCGGTAGTACATTGTATAGAGAACACCCGTGGCTGGGAGATCGTCGACGAGCTGAGAGACCTCAGGAATGACGGTATTATCGATAAGCCGACATTCGGCTCGGTTGAACTCGGCGAGAAGCTGAGAGAACTCGACAGAGAAGAGAAAATCGGAAGTGTCACACTACTCGGACTCTGTACCGATATATGTGTAATATCGAACGCGATAATTGCCAAGGCATTCCTTCCGGATGCACATATCGTAGTCGATGCAGCGCTCTCGAAGGGAGTTACAGATGCCTCCCATAAGACTGCTCTCGAGGCAATGAAGAGCTGCCAGATAGAAATCATCGGAGAATAAAATGAAAGTTGTTGTTGCTAATGATCACGGAGCCGTCGAAAGGACGAAGGAAATATTAAAGCACCTCGAAAAGAGGGGAATCGAATATACTTTTCTCGGAACACTTGAAGAGAAGAGTGTCGATTATCCCGATATGGCCGAAAAAGCCGTACTGGAATACCGTAAGGGAGGATACGACTACGGCATACTCCTCTGCGGAACAGGTATCGGGATATCGCTTGCAGCCAACAAGATGAGAGGCATAAGATGCGCCCTCGTCCAGAACATGTATGCTGCAGAGAAGACAAGGGAGCACAACGACAGCAACTTCGTCGCATTCGGAGGCCGCTTTGAATACCCTGACCCCGTCACGGAGATCCTCGACAAATTCCTCGACACACCCTTTTCAAACGAAGAGCGTCATATAAGAAGAATAGAGAAGCTAATGGCTCTCGAGGGGAAGTAACTCTTTTATTGAGAGAGGCGCTTTCGTCTCGTCTCCATCCATTCTCTTTGCCATCCACATCAAACCGTAGGGACGATTGAACTTGTACCCGCACTTTTCGGCTTTTCCCACCTCTTCAAAACCCATCCTTTTATGGAAGTTAATGCTGTCATAGCTGGAGTATGGGTCACCGTCACTTCCGGGCATTGTTATGTAGGCATAGAGATTTATTATGTTCTGACGCCTCAATATTTCTTCGAGTGCGCCGTAGAGTCTGCGCCCGACACCGCCACGCCTGTAATCCTTATCGAGATAAATCGTCAGCTCCACGTCCCAGTCGTAAGCCTTTCTCTCCTTGAAGCGTGCGGCATAGGCATACCCTATGATTTCACCTTCCCTCTCCGCCACAAGATATGGATAGAATGAAGATATCTTCTCAATACGGGAGGAAAATTCCTCAAGAGTCGGAACAACATACTCAAATGAGACTGCGGTCTCTTCTATATAATAGCTGTAGATTTCAAGAAGCCTCCTGGCATCTTGAGTTTCAGCCATTCTTATTACAACATCATCAATCATAACAAAAAATATGGGGGTGACCGGAAAAGCCTCCCCCAATTCTCAATCAATAATCTCAGAGCACAACACCGTCTTTGAAGATGGAGATCTCCGAGTATCCGTTCTCTTCATTCCTTGTCTTCTTTCCGCTTGCAACATCGAGAATGAAGGAAATGAGATCATCTGTAACTTTAGCCGGATCCTCATCAAGCATGCGTCCTGCATTGAAGTCAATCCAATCGGATTTCTTTTCGGCAAGAGGCGTGTTCGTTGCGATCTTGACAGTCGGAACAGGAGCCCCGAGAGGAGTACCGCGTCCTGTCGTAAAGAGGATCATATGAGCACCGACTACACTCTGAACCGTTGTCGAAACAATGTCGTTACCGGGTCCCGAAAGCAGGTTCAAGCCCTTCTTTGAAACTCTTTCGCCGTATTTGAGGACACCGGAAACAGGTGCACTTCCACCCTTCTGTACACAGCCGAGAGACTTGTCTTCGAGCGTTGTAATACCGCCGGCCTTGTTTCCCGGGCTCGGGTTTTCATAGACAACCTGTCCGTGTGATACAAAGTAATGCTTGAAGGCATTGATCATGTCGCAGATCTGGTTATATACATCGCGGTTTACGGCTCTGTCCATCAATACCTGCTCGGCACCGAACATCTCGGGTACCTCTGTAAGTATTGCAGTTCCGCCGATGGAGACAAGTGCATCCGTAAAGCGTCCGACAAGAGGATTGGCTGTAATGCCGCTCAGACCGTCCGAGCCGCCGCACTTCATTCCGACGACAAGGCGGGATGCCGAGACAACTGTCCTTGTGTCCTTCTTGATGACGGATGCTATCTCTTCAAGAAGTTCCTTTCCTCTCTTGAGTTCATCCTTCTCATTCTGACATATCATGAACTTGACTCTTGTCTCGTCGACTTCACCCAGAAGCTCCTTGAAGGAATCCATTGTGTTGTTTTCACAACCGAGTCCTATTACAAGAACACCTCCTGCATTGGGGTGATGAACAAGCCCCGAGAGAATCTTACGTGTATTCTCATGGTCATCTCCGAGCTGTGAGCAGCCGAAAGGATGAGTCCATGCGTGGACACCGTCCTCGAGAGAAAGATTCTCGTTACCCCATGCGGCAAGCTTCTTCGAGATTTCATTGACACATCCGACAGTCGGAACGATCCAGAGGCCGTTTCTTATTCCGATATTGCCGTCTTTTCTCTCATATGCCTTGATGCATGGAGAACCGTCGCTGAGTCTCTTCTCCTTGATCTTTTCAAAGATGGCAAGGTTCTTCCCGGCTGTAGCTTCATCATAGTGGTATTCAGCTTCTTCACTGAGTGCTGTCTTGATATTGAATGTGTGAACCCATTCACCCATTCTTATATCCTTCACAGCCTTTCCGATAGGATAGCCGTACTTGATGACACTCTCGCCCTCTTTAATATCCTTGAGGGCGACCTTGTGTCCGGCGACTATATCGTTGAGGATTGTAACTGCACATCCATCAACGACAATAACTTCACCTTTGTTCAAAGCTTCGAGAGCAACTGCAACATTGTCTCTATTATTAATTCTAATAAGTTTAGCCACACTTTACTCCACAATAGTCTTGAGTGCTTCTGTCATACCAAGATTCCAGATCTTCTCAAGGTCTTCCTTGACAAGAGAGACAAGACCGTCGACAAGAGAGAGATCCTGACCCCACCACTCTGTCTTCTTGAGAACGCTCTCTGAAAGAGCTGCAGCCTTCTCTTCTACGCTCTTATAGCTCTCGCTGTACTTTGAAGCGAAGAAGTCGATGACATCAGGTGAATCCATAATCTTGTACTCGTTGGCCTCTCTCTGACCGAAGTAACCATCTTCTCTCTTCTTTCCTTCATAGAATGCGATGAGAGCAGCAAGTGAGAATACGAGTGTCTTCGGAAGAGTTCCGAACTTCTCCTTGTATCCCAGGAGTGACGGGAGATCTCTTGTCTTGAACTTCGATGTGCTGTTGAGGCTGATGGACATGAGAAGGTGAACGATGCTCGGGTTGCGGAAACGGTTGAGAACATCTGTCGCATAACCTTCGAGAAGAGCCTTGTCGCCATCCATTGACGGAATGATTTCCTTGAAGAGTCCCTGGTTCATGAATGCCGAGACGAGAGGATCCTTCATACACTCTTCGATTGTTGTCTTACCTGCAAGATAAGCAGCGAGAACTGTCATTGTGTGTGTACCATTGAGGATTCTGACCTTACGTGTTCTGTAGAATGACATATCGTCTGTCCATACGACGTTGAGACCTGCCTTACCCGTCGGGAGCTCATCCTCATGGCTCTTATGTGTGTATTCGATAGCCCAGAAAAGGAACTTCTCTGCAGCATCAAGGAGATTATCCTTATAACCAAGGCGCTCGCAGATAGCTTCAGCTTCAGCTCTCGGATAGCCGGGAACGATTCTGTCGACAAGAGAGCAGCAGAAATCACAGGACTCGTCGACCCACTTTGCAAAGCCTTCTTCAAGCTTCCAGTCTTCAGCGTGCTTCAAAACCCACTTTCTCAGGAACTGGCCGTTCTTGTCGATGAGCTCGCAGGGGATGAAGATAAGACCCTTGTTAACATCGCCGTTGAATGTCTTATATCTCCTGTAGAGGAATGCCGTGACCTTGCCGGGGAATGAAAGCTGGGGCTTGTCCTCGAATTTCACGCTCGGATCATATGCAATACCTGCTTCTGTCGTGTTGGAGAAAATGAACTTGAGATCGGGGTTGTCGGCAAGAGCAATGTATCTCTCATAGTCTGTGTACGGGTTGATACATTCCTTGACGGATGTGATGACTCTGTCTTCCTCGACTCTCTTTCCGTTCTCGACGCCGCTGAGGAGTGTTGTGTAAACACAATCCTGGGCATTGATCATGCTGCCCATTCCGTTCGGAAGAGGCTGTACCATAACAACAGAACCGTTGAAATCCGTCTTCTCGTTCATAACATCAATCTGATAGTCGATGAATGCCCTGAGGAAGTTACCCTCACCAAACTGTACTGCTTTAACCGGACGTTCCGTCTTCTTTACAACTTCGTTTATTGTTTTCATAAATTGCATCTCCTTCTGCTTATAATCAAAGAGTAAACACTCTATCTAAAAGTTTAAATTGCACCTCTGAATAGGTCAACAAAATGTCTTATTCATATTCCTTTCACTTTTTGAACAATTAGGACAGCGAAAAGAAAAACCGGCCCCCGGAAGAGGACCGATTCTACTTAAGATTGATAATCTTATTTGTTCATTGCTTCGGCAACAGCGACAGCCACTGCAACGGATGCACCGACCATCGGGTTGTTACCCATACCGATGAGCCCCATCATCTCGACGTGGGCAGGAACGGAGGAGGAGCCTGCAAACTGTGCATCAGAGTGCATTCTTCCCATTGTATCGGTCATGCCGTAGCTTGCAGGACCTGCAGCCATGTTGTCCGGATGGAGTGTTCTACCCGTACCGCCGCCGGAAGCGACAGAGAAGTATTTCTTACCGATCTCATTGCATTCCTTCTTGTATGTGCCTGCAACAGGGTGCTGGAATCTTGTGGGGTTGGTCGAGTTACCTGTGATCGATACGTCGACACCTTCAGCGTGCATGATTGCAACACCTTCTCTGACATCGTCAGCGCCGTAGCAGTTGACAGCAGCTCTCTCACCCTTGGAGTAAGCTGTTCTGCTGAGGACTTCGAGCTTACCTGTAAAATAATCGAACTTTGTCTCGACATATGTAAAGCCGTTGACTCTGCTGATGATCTTTGCAGCATCCTTTCCAAGTCCGTTGAGGATAACCTTCAAAGGCTCCTTTCTTGCCTTGTTGGCATTCTTTGCAATACCGATTGCACCTTCTGCTGCTGCAAATGATTCGTGACCTGCGAGGAAAGCGAAGCACTTTGTCTCATCGCTGAGAAGCATAGCTGCGAGGTTTCCGTGTCCGAGACCGACCTTTCTGTCGTCAGCGACGGAGCCGGGGATACAGAATGACTGGAGGCCCTCTCCGAGAGACTTAGCAACTTCATAAGCTGTCTTCTGTCCCTTCTTGATTGCAATTGCAGCACCTGTGATATAAGCCCAGCAGGCATTCTCGAAGCATATGGGCTGAATGGACTTGACGATGTTGTATACATCCACGCCCTTCTCGTCACAAAGCTTCTTTGCATCTTCGATTGATGCAATTCCATATCCGTTGAGAACACCGTTAATCTTGTCTATACGTCTTTCATAACCTTCAAATAAAGCCATAGCGTCCTCCTCATTCCTTTCTTGGATCGATGTACTTTACAGCATCCTGGAATCTGCCGTAAGTCTTCTTTGCTTTCTCCAATGCCTCTTTAGGATCAACGCCCTTCTTGACGTTCTCCATGAAGACACCCATGTTGACATACTCGTAACCGATGATCTCATCGTTCTCGTCAAGAGCCTGTCTGAGGATATAACCTTCTGCGAGGTTGAGATATCTTGGTCCCTTAGCACGTGTTGCGTATGTTGTTCCAACCTGTGAGCATGTTCCCTTTCCAAGGTCCTCGAGTCCGGCACCGATGACAAGTCCGTCCTCGCTGAAAGCAGACTGGCTTCTGCCGTAGCAGATCTGAAGGAAGAGCTCTCTCATTGCCGTATTGATGGCGTCACAGACAAGGTCGGTGTTGATAGCCTCAAGAACTGTTCTTCCGACGATTGCCTCACTTGCCATAGCTGCAGAGTGTGTCATACCGGAACAACCGATAGTTTCGATGAGTGCCTCTTCAATAATACCGTTCTTGATATTGAGAGTAAGCTTACATGCGCCCTGCTGAGGTGCACACCAACCGACACCGTGTGTAAGACCTGAGATATCCTTGATCTCCTTGGCATATACCCACTTTCCTTCCTCGGGAATCGGAGCACAGCCGTGCTGTCCGCCACACCTTACCGTACACATGTTTTCAACTTCTGTGGAATATTTCATGTATAATCTCCTAAAAGTGTATTTCGACCTAAAGTCCTAACTATGATAATACAACCAAAAGCACTTCTTTTTAAAGAGTGCAGAATGAAAAACCGTCACACCCAGTCGCGGTATGTACCCACAAGATATACTTCGATATCGAGCGGAGAGAATGTGACAAGAAGCTTTCTGTTGACGAAGTCGTACCCGATATTCGTTCTGAAACCGCGCTCCCGCTTCACTGTGGTGGGGGAGCCTATCGTAAGGGGGGAGATCCCGAGATAGATACCTGCGCCGTTGTCCCAGCTCTTCCAGAAACCGCCGACAGAGATGACGGAGTTTACACAGACTCCCGCAACCTTGCTCCCCGTATTTCTTGTGCCCATGAGCGTCATACCGACTTCAAGCATTAAGATATTGCGGTTGAAGGAAGAGGGAATGAGCTCACTCATCCCAACGAAAGAGATGTCGACGCTCTTACTTATTCCGAGCGTTGCGCCGTAGGAGACTGCAATGCCCTCCTTCGGATTGAAAAAATTGCCGCATCCCAGCATCAATGCAAAGTCCGTTGTCGAAGAGGCAAAGAGCAGGGAAGACGAAAGAAGCATAATGACAATAAGTAAAATTAAACGCCGTCTCATTCTAAACCTCCAATAATGCCGTGACCTTCATTATTCTTATGCCGTATGCTCTCTTGCCGTCGAAGCCGAAACTCATATAGGGCGAGAGGAACTCATAGGAGAACTGTGTATCAACAAACTTGAAGGGGGAAAGCATCACCCCGAGTGCCCACTTCTCTCTTACACTTCTATATGAAAGGAGAGCCCCTGCTGTCGGCTCCCAGAGCACTCTGTTCGAGAATGCATAGGAGAAAACTTTATCAGACGAGGTGTAAAGCGGTGTCGATACCACGATATCGAACCCCTGGAAGAATCTGTTCCACCCGAGAAGAAGGTCAATCTCCATAAGGCCGTACTGCTTTTCCTTCACCGGAGCAAACCCGAGTGACAGGGAAAGTGTTCCGAAACTCTCATCGCCGCACTTCTCTCCCGTCTGTGAGAGGGAATATGTGAAGGCGGATGAGGCGAAGAGAATGGATGAGATAAGTAAAATTATGATAGCTGATGTAATTCTTTTCATATCTTCAACCTGCGAAAAAAGTAAAGAGATAGCAGAGAAAGCTGCCGTACTCTTTTTTATCTCTCTCTGCATCTTCAAGAGTAAGGAGAACAGGATTCCCGGCAACCTCTTTAACACTCTCTTTGAGAGAACGCGCCATCTCGGGAGAGTCGATTACAAGCGCAAGCTCATGAGAGAGCGTCATCGAGCGGAAATTGAAGTTCGCAGAGCCTATGACAACATATCTGTCGTCGACAACCATTGCCTTCATATGGAACATCGGAAGACTCTCACCGTTCTTATCGAGAGAGACGTCATAATACGTTACGCCGCTCTCTCTCAATAGTTTCTCCACTGAATACGTTCCGCCGGAGTGTGCATAGCCTCGTGAATCGACGGAGCAGTATATCTCGACATCGACACCGCGTCCAACAGCGTCCCTGAGACTTTCCATCATATTCTCGTCAACTGTCGGGAGATACGGACAGAGAAAAATCGAAGACTCGGCATCATTGATTAAAGAGCCGAACATACCAGAGAGCGAGACGCTGTCGGAATAGACATTGCGGTTGAAAAGCCATGCCTTGTACCCGCCCTTTTCTCCTTCGTCGTTGCTCTTGAACTCTTCAGCATTCATCTTGTCGACCGACCCCTCGTTCCAGATCGTGACGAATTCATCGATGAAGAGATTCGAGAGCTCAGCAGACGAGAAGACATACATGCTGTCTCTCTGGCACTTCTCCCCCGCTCCCATCGATATGTAATTCGTGTTCATACCGCCTATCACGGCAGTACTGCCGTCGATTACCATCATCTTGCGGTGGTCTCTGACAACAACGGATGAAAGGTTGATCAAATGGGTGAAGCTGAGAGGCGAGTAGATGAGAAGATTGACGCCGCTCTCTCTCAGGTAATTAAGAGGTGTCATTACAAACCGCGTCTCCGTCATATCGAGATTGGATGTACCGTCGATTATGAAATAGACGTCAACTCCCTCCTCCGCCTTCTGACACAACAGGTCATACAACGGCTCGAGAGTCGGAGAAGAGGACCCGAGAAATGTCGAAAGGAGAATATAGTCCTCGGCTTCCCCGATAAGCTCGGTCATCCTCTCGTACCATGCCTCCCCCTCGAAGTACATCTCGGGAAGATCGACAGTAACAGCCTTACCCCCGTAGTAGGTAAGCTTATCTTCAACTGAGAGTGTATCTGAAAGAGTCACCTCTGAGAGAAAATCCTTTGTGCTCGAGCATGAAACGGCAGAAAAGAGGATAAGAGCCGCCGTAACTAAAGTAAGTATTCTTCTCACTTTTTCTCCCCATAGTCAAAAGGATGAGGAAGAAGGTCGCTGAATATATAGCGCTCCGTAGTGCCGTCTTCGGAGACAAGAATAACGGGGGTCTCGGGTCTTATGAACTCGCTCATTACCTGGAGGCATACAGCACACGGCTGAGCCGGAGGAAGAGAGTCTGAAGCGACAACAACCATGTCGATACCGATTGCGCCCTCTGCCGCGACTGCAGTTGTAATTGCATTGCGCTCTGCACAGATCGTTGCGCCGTAGGATGAGTTTTCAACGTTGCATCCCGAGTAGATACGTCCCGTCGCTGCCGATACGACAGCCGCCCCGACCTTGAAGTTGGAATAAGGAGCATAAGCGTTGTATCTTACTCTTTTCGCTTCTTCTACCGCCTTCTTCTCCATTACCGAGCTCGATAGTGTTCTCTCGAGAGGGGTAATCCAGTTGGCACCGTACTTCTTTGCACCCTTCTTTATATTAAGGAGGTTCTTCACTACATCCTGGAGCTCTTCAATCGATTTGAATTCGGGAAAATGCGAGAGGTCGTCAATTACAAAGCTTGCGCCTCTTCTCTTTCCCTCCTCGCGTGGGATGGATGTTGTGAGTGCACAGCAGTATGCGCCGGATGCGAGTCCAGCCTTTATTCCCGAGGCGCTGTCCTCGAAGACGATTGCCTCCTTTCCCTCGAGGCCGAGTTTTATCATAGCAAGGGAGAAGATATCGGGACAGGGCTTATTTCTAACAACATCGCTCTCCGTTAGGACCACATCGAAGTCGTCGAATGATAGCCCGAGTGATGCTATATTCTCCTTCACACGCCATAGCGGAGCCGATGAGGCGACTGCTGTCTTGACACCGCTCTTCTTCGCCATTGAGAGAAGATCTAAAGTACCTTTCATCTTCTCACGTGAAGCAAGAAGCTCCGGATATATATTCTTCGAGTATTCAAGAGCCTCCACGGGGTCTACACTAAGCCCCAGATCGGACGCCGTATCTGTAAAGAGCCTTGTCATGCCCTTACCGAGATTCTTGACGACGTCAGAATCCTTTATGATGATATTCTTTGTTTTGAAAAATGACGTAACAAGTTCGACAGAGACCCTGGCTGTATCTGTCAGGACACCGTCGACATCGAAAATGAATCCCTTGATCATAATTCCCTCCACTAATATTGTCCCCTTTTCACGGGGGACAACAGTTTATCACTTTAAATCTTTATTTTCTATGAGCTTTCACGAACTGTCCGTCGCCTTCAAGCCCGAGGTATATACCATCACCCATGATGAGTCTTCCCCTGAGATAAGTCATCTTGACTCTTCCCATTACGGTTGTTCCTTCGTAAGGCGTGTAACCTGCTGCGGAGTGGGTGGTATCTTTGCTGATAGTCCATATCTCAGACGGATCGAAGAGTACTATATCGGCATCACTTCCTTCTCTGAGTATTCCCTTCTTCGGATAGAGGCCGAAGTGCTTTGCGGGTCCCGTCGACAGGAGATTCACTATCTGCCCCAGGGAAAGCTGTCCGCTTACATGACCGAAGTTATAGATCAAAGGAAGGAGCTCCTCCGTTCCCGGGATTCCGGGGTAGATGGTTCTGCAGTCATGGCTTTCAAGTTTCTGCTCATAGGTGAATGAGCAGTGGTCGGTTGCCACAACCTGAATCTCGCCGTCAATCAAAGCCTCCTGGAGAGCTTCGTTGTCTTCCTTTGTTCTGAGAGGAGGTGTCATTACATAGAGAGGCCCGAGTTCTCCCTCAAGCTTCGATTTATCGAGAAGAAGATAGTGAGGCGTTGTCTCGACAATTACCTTGACTCCCTTTTCTCTGAGATCACGCACAACCTCAAGCCCCTTCTTCGACGAAAGATGGACGATGTATACAGGCATATCGAGTTCGGCCGCGATTTCGCCCACATATCTGATTGCAACTGCCTCGGCTTCGCTCGGACGCTGCGCAGCGTGGTCTATCGGTCTGTACTCACCCGTCCAGGAGTCATTTATATCGCTGATGATCTTGTCATCCTCGCAATGTACACAGACCATGAGTCCGAGATCCCTGCACATCGAGAAGATCGCCTTGAGCTCATCTCTCTTTTCAACCATGTAGCCGACATTCTTATATGTTGTGAAAATCTTGACAGCCCCGACTCCGCTTGCCTTGAGCTCCTTGAGTTCGGTCTTCAAATCATCACGGTAAGCATATACCCCCTGATGAAGAGCGTAGTCGATGCTCATCGCGCTCATCTCTTTCTTTCTCTTCTTTGTGGAGCCCGGGAGTGACACATGGTCATCATCAGCAAAATCGATGACTGTCGTAACGCCGCCGAATGCCGCGAGTTTACTTCCTTCCACAAAGGAATCGGCAGTGACGGTTCCCCTGCTCACAAGATGATAGTGCGTGTGCGCGTCGATAATGCCCGGCAGCACGCAGAGCCCGGAGGCATCAACAATATGTGTGCCCTCGGGACAATCCTCGAGGAGGATGTTTCTTGCAATTCTCTTAATTCTCGACCCTTCAACCAATACATCACTGTGGCGGGTCCATTCCGTATCTACAACAAGACCGTTTTTAATAAGTATATTTGCCATACCCTAATTGTAGCTGTACAAATTCAGAAAGGCAAATGAAGAATTTCTTAAAGCTGTTCACCCTTATACGGAAAAGCTCTCTCAAGATACCCCAGGTCAAGCTCTCTGTAGAGAGGAAACCTTTCAAGAAGTGAGATAACCCTCGCTTTCGCATCCTCTTTTACCGACTTTTCGACATGAGCTCTGTTACGGCTTATCTCGCCCTTCTTCTCACCCTTCTGGATAACAGCCGGGCGGGCGGAAGAGAGAACATCGGTTATAATTGAGGCTATCTCGTCCATTTCATCCTTCCCCATGCCGAGGGTCGTTACGGCGGCGGTTCCTATCCTCAAGCCCGATGTATACCATGCACCGTTCTTGTCGAATGGAAGAGCGTTGCGGTTGAGTGTAATACCGCACTCTCTGAGAACGCTCTCGGCCTGTCTTCCGTTAAGGCCGTACTCCGATACATCAAGAAGCATAAGGTGATTGTCGGTTCCACCCGTGAGGACTTTGACTCCCCTCTTCATAAAAGATGAAGCAAGATAAGAAGAGTTTTCGACGATTTTTGCCGCATATTTCTTGAACTCATCGCTTTCAGCTTCCTTGAGCGCAATAAGCTTTGCATTCATTACATGAGGTAGCGGTCCTCCTATTACAAGCGGACATCCCTTGTCGACGCTCTCCTTGAATTCGCTCTTACAGAGAATCATTCCTCCCCTGGGTCCGCGGAGTGTCTTATGAGTAGTAGTTGTCACAACATCGGCCCATTTCACGGGATCCCAGTCTCCGGAGAATACTCCACCTGCGACAAGACCGGCGAAGTGTGCCATATCGACCATGAAGACGGCACCGACGGAGTGTGCTATCTCGCTCAATCTTTTGAAGTTTATCTTCCTTGAATATGCCGAATAACCCGCAAGAAGGATCAAAGGTCTGATCTCCTTAGCCATTCTCTCTATCTCATCATAATCCAATAGAGATGTCTCTCTGTCGACGGAGTATGAATAAGAATCAAAGAGCTGGGATGATATGTTCTGTCTGTAGCCGTGGGTAAGGTGACCGCCGGAGTAGTAGTCCATGCCGAGAAGGCGCTGGTTATGGAGAAGTTCCCTGAGTCTGTTCCAGTCCTCTCTCTTCATATCACTCGGATTCCTGACACCGAGTTTTTCGAGGGACGGCACCTCGACCCGGGTCGACAATATCGCCCAGTAGGCACAGAGATTTGCATCGGCACCGCTGTGGGGCTGCACATAAGCGTGTTCGGCGCCGAAGAGCCTCTTTGCAGTCTCGACAGCCTCCGCCTCTATCTCGTCTATGTTATCGCAGCCGGCATAAAACCTGTGATAAGGATAGCCTTCTGCATATTTATCTGTTAAAAGGTTGCCCATTGCAGCCTGCACGGAGAGAGATGAGAAATTCTCGCTTGCTATGAGTTTGAGATTTCTGTTCTGATCCCTGAGTTCCTTTACGACAAGAGATGCCGCCTCGGGCGACACTCTTTCGATCAAATCAAGCTCAGCAAGATACAATGCCATTTCGTCGCTAATCGAACCGTTATGCTCTTTCAAGTAATCCTTTAATGCGTTCATACAGCCTCCGGACAGTGTAAGCATGTACTTTTATTTGTTTTTCTTCAAGACAAAAGAATGCCCAAGTTGACAACATCAAGCTCTATGTCTACACTGTTCAAGGTTTTAACCAGGGAGAAAGAATGGCTAAAGAAGAAGCAATTGAAGTAGAAGGCGTAGTAAAGGAAGCCTTGCCGAACACAACATTCCGCGTGGAATTGACGAATAAGCTTGTAATACTGGCTCACCTCTCGGGAAAGATGAGAAAGCATTATATACGTATCGTTCCGGGGGATACTGTGAAAGTGGAGCTCTCACCCTACGATTTGACGAAGGGTAGAATCATCTACAGAGAGCGTTGAAGAATGGGCTGAGCGCCCATTTTTTATTCCCCTTTTTCCTTGAGAATTATCCACAAAGCCCCGCTTCCGCCTTTAGAGAGGGGCGCCTGGCTTGTCTCCTGGACAAGAGGAGACGAAAGAAGTATGGAGAGCGTCAAATCTCTCAGAACGCTGTTTCCACCGTCACTGTGAAGACCCTTACCTGTTATTATGCTGACCTTTCTAAGTCCGTTGTCGACAGATTCCCCGAGAAACGAGGAGATGAGATCCCCGCTGTCCTTCTGCGTCTCTCCGTGAAGATCGAGCGTCGCCTGGACAGGCATGCGTCTGAGTTCGTTGATTGTGTATACAGTCTTCTTTTTTCTGTCGTCACCCTTCTCGTGTATGATTTCGCTGAATGTCTTCTCCGAGGGAGATACCTTCTCTTCATATGTTGTAAGGATCTCGGAAAATGATGTCCCGGGCTTGTACTCGGCGCTTTTCTGACTTGTCTTCGGCTTCTTTATAGGAGCAGGGCTCTCCGTCTTCCTGACAAAGTTCCCGTTTCTTCCGCCCTTTATCGACCAGGAGACATTATCGGGAACGGTTACACTCTCGTCATCGAGGAAGAAGCTCTTTTCTTCAGGAAGATCAATATCCTTCTTTTCTTCAGTCTTCTCCTCAACGTGATGTGCCTTCTTAATCTTCCCCTTCTCGTACTCCTCGAGAATTGATGAAAAAGATGAAGATGGAGAATACTCCTCCGATACTCTTCTGTATTCCTTCTTCTCTTCCTTCACCTCTTCCTTTTTTTCTTCTTTTCTGACGAAGTTTTCATTCTTCCCGCCGATTATCGACCAGGAGACATTGTCGGGGACAGGAGTCCCGTCATCCTTGAGAAAGAAGCTTGTCTCCTCCGTAATAACGGGACTTTCCTTCTCTTCAGGGGCCTTTTCCTCCACAGCTTGAACTTTCTTTTTTACCTTTCCCTTTTCGTACTCTTCGAGAATGGATGAAAAGGAGGATGATGGAGTATAGCCGGGAGTTGTCCTCTTATATCCCTTCTTATCTTCTTTTGGAGTTTCCTCTTTTCTGACAAAGTTCTCGTTTCTCCCGCCCATTACCGACCAGGAGACAGTAGAAGGAACATCCTCATCCTTATCGAGAAACATCGTTGAGGCACGTAGAGATTGAGAGACCTCTGCACCCGCCTTCTCTTTGTCGAGTCTCGTCTTCTCCTTCTTCTCCTCTCTGTATATTCCTTCGTATTCGTTGAGAATGGATGCAAAACTCCGTGTTGCTTTATAAGACGAGAGATTCTCCTCCCTTGAAGGAGTTTTTGTTTTCTTCTTTTCCCTGCTGCCGCCGCTCTCCCACTCATCGAGTATATCGCCGAAAGAGACAGAGGATGATGCCGCGCTCTTTTTGGGCATACGGTACGGATCCCCCGTCTTTTCGTATGACGAGAGAATATCGGCAAACGAGAGCGAGGGATTATATCCCTTTACAATCTCTCCCGGTTTTTTTGAAGAAGGCGTTATCTTCTTCTCCTCCTTCTTCGGCTTGAGCACAACCTTCGAGAAGGGAGAGTATTCTTCCTTTGTTTCATCTATGAGGGTTCTTTTTACATCAATCCCTTTTTTTTTCTTTCCCACCCTTATACTTCCCTGATATCGAGGACGGAATCAACAATGGGCTTTATGGCATCCCTCAGGACCTCTTTGTCTATGCCGTTCACCTTCATTATTATTGTCGAGTAGCCCATTTCGGTGTCGAGGTTACCGATACTGATTATATTAGCCCCTAGCTTATGAAGCGTTTCCGATACCGTGGCTATGACACCGGGTCTGTCCTTTATACTGAAGCACACCCTCACTCCATAGTGCCTTGTTCCGAAGAGCTCCAATAGGAGTCTGAAGAGATCGCTGCGGGTGACAACTCCGACAAGCTTTCCGTTGTAATCTATGACAGGAAGAATCGATACATCGAGGTCACTCATCTTTCTGGCAGCCTGTTCGACGGGGTCATCGACATATACTGTAATGACCTCTCTGCTCATTACATCGCCGACCTTTAGGAGGGATAGCTGATGTGCAAACTCGACCATGCTCACACGAGTCGCGGGAGTTGCGTTGATGATGTTCTTCTCGCTGACAATTCCGACAAGATTTCCCTTGTCATCAAGGACCGGAAGGCGCTGGACACCCTCTCTTTTCATTATCTCGTTTGCTTCAAAAACAGGTGTATCCGGAGTACATGTTACCGGATTCGGTGTCATTCTCTTTGCTACTGTCATTGTTTACTCCTCTTCTTATTTTATGATAAACAAAAAAGAAAGAAAAGAACTCTCTCTTGAACACTTTCCCCCTCTTTCCTATAATCACACTCATGGCCCCATGGTTTAATGGATAGAACAAGTCCCTCCTAAGGATTAGATGGCAGTTCGATTCTGCCTGGGACCATATTTTTTACTTTCCAATCCTCTCATTACTCATGGTATTATGTCATAGGAAGAGGAACTATGATTGAATATCTCTGGATTACTTTGTCTTCTCTTATCTCGGGAGCCGCATTAGGGCTCGTCGGGCTCTCGAACGCGACGGTTCTTGTCCCCGTTCTTGTCGTACTCTGTCCGTCATTCTCCACCGGAAGCGGTACATACGCCGCAATAACAATTGCCCTCGCTTCCGATATCATAAGTAGTGCATTCACGGCTCTGGTTTATTATAAGAACGGGAATGTCTCCCTCAAAAGAAGCTGGATAATGCTTCTTTCTGTCGCCGTCTCCTCCATCCTCGGAAGCTATTTCTCGTCCCTTATCGACAACATTACACTCTCCTCCTTCTCCCTCATACTCACTCTCATAATAGGGCTAAGATTTCTTCTCGCACCGTCGTCCGATGTAAGAGAGAGAAGTGATGAGAAGATAAACAGAACAAAGGAGATCATCATATCTCTCTTCTTCGGCCTTACCATAGGCTTCGGGTCGGGGTTCATAGGAAGCGGAGGCGGAATGATACTTGTTGTCGTTTTCTCGCTTTTTCTCAAACTCGATATGAAGAAAAGTGTCGGAACGACAGCACTCATTATGACAATCTCCTCTCTCATCGGGTTTCTCGGCCACATCCATTATGACAATTCGACACTAACCGAACACCTGGTTCCTCTTCTCTTATGTGTCATCCTTTCATCCGTTACAGCAGTACTTTTCTCCATCTATGCCAATTGGAGAAAAAACAAAACGATTTCTTATATCGCGGGTGCACTCTTAACAATTCTTTCACTTGCTCTCTTGATTATAAGGAACATCGATTACATAAGAGAGAGCGCTCTCATAATGGGGATCCTCGAGTGTATCCTCGAGTTCTCGGAATATGTATTCTTCGGTGCAGTAACAGCCGTCATCATATTTCTTCTCTTCAAGAACTTCCCGAAGGATATCTTCAGAAAGCTTCTCCATATCATAGCATTCTCGTCGCTTGTGGAGATGACGCTCATTGCCGGCACCTGGTATATTGCAGCCGTCACAGCGCTTCTTTTTGCTGCTGTCATCTATCCTCTTCTGAAGGCTCTCGAGGGCGCCTCATGGTACAAGGACCTCTTTGTCGAGAAGAAAAAAGGAGAAGCAAAGAAGAGCCTCATCCTTCTCTTCTCGATGTATGCATTACTCATCACAATATGCTGGGGACTGTTCGACAAGAGACATATAGCCAATGCCGCAACGCTCATGTGGGGAGTGGGAGATGCATTTGCCGCAATAGTGGGACGGAGACTCGGGAAGCATAAATTCAAGTTGAAAGCTGCAGACAGCACAAAGAGCGTTGAAGGAAGCCTCGCCATGGCTGTCTCTGCATTCATTTCCGGAATGGCAGCACTTCTGATCTCGGGGGAGTTTATGTGGTACGAAGTGGTCTTCTATCCCCTCATCTCAGCACCCTTCGCCTCTTATACCGAGCTTATAAGCAAAAACGGAGATGACACCGTTACCGTGCCTCTCGTCACAGCTGCTCTTCTTCTTATCCTCTCATTCTTATTTTGAAGAAGGTTTTCTTCTCCTGAACGTTTTCTTTGTCTTCGGTTTTTCCTTGTATTCGGCAATGAGAGAAGAAACCTTTTCATCCGTAAGGACTGATGGATCAGCCTTATCTTCCTTCGACAGGGCTACGTTCTCCTTTCCCCACTTTATGTAGTAGCCGTAACTGCCGTTGATGAGAAGAGGAACGATTCCGTCGACCGGAGCGAACTCTCTTTCGCTCTTTCTACCGGCCTCTCCGTTCTTTTTGTGTTCTTCGACTATCTCCCCGAGTCTCCCGAGCGTCAAAGATGCTCCTTCCTTTTTGTCCTCTTTCGGGAGTGCTATATTCTCGTCGCCCCACTTTATATAGAGGCCGTAACGTCCCGATGCGAGTGATATTGGCTTTCCGTCGTACTCACCCTTGATCATTCTGCTCTCCGAGCCGTCCAGGATGTCGGAAAGGGTTACTTTCATCGGGTCGGCTACCTTAATGTTCTTTCCGTTGTAGGAGGCATAGAAGCCGTACGGGCCGAGTTTAAGTGTCACGCTGTTGTTCTCCCTGTCGACGCCGAGTACTCTCGGAAGAGAGAAAAGCATCTCTATATATTCCTTCGAGAGCCCCGTCAAATCCTTTTTTAGGCTCTTGGGACATGTTACCTTGACGCCGTCGGAAATACGTTCAAGATAGTCGCCGTAATGTCCTTTCTTGAGTATATAACTGTCAAAAAGAATGACATTGTTCTCCTCGGGAGGATAAACAAGATCCAGTGCATCGCTGTCCGTAAATGAGCCGGGAAAGAGCGTCGGCGGGATGCTCCTCATCAAATCCTTTCCGTTCTCGTCCTTGAGCGACGTCAGGATGTAGGGTCCGAACTTTCCTATCTTTATCTCGTAGTGTACAGTCTCGCCGTCATGGACGAATTCATTTTTGAGACCGGGAAGAGTAATGCTCTTTGCCTCTCCTGCAGATATCGTCTCACCTACCTTCTTGAGGTCTTCACTTAGTCCCATCTTCTTCTCCATTTCCGAACCAGAATTGAGAGAGGTATTCTTCCTTCTCCTCTTCTCCGCGTGCTATGCGGTCGAGTCCCGCCTCCATCTCCTTTGTAAAGTCATATGCTATATAGCGCGGAAAGCTCTTCTCGAGGAAAGACTCTACAAAGTAGCCCGTGAATGTCGGAACAAGCGTTCCGCTCTGTCTTACGACGTAGCCGCGGTCAATTAGTGTCGATATTATCGTTGCATAGGTCGAAGGACGCCCTATCTCCTCGCTCTCGAGCTTCTGCACAAGGGTGGCTTCAGTGTAACGTGAAGGCGGCTGGGTTGTATGAACCTTACCCGAAAGATCCTTAAGCGTAACCCTGTCACCCTCTTTCAACGGCGGAAGTGTCTCCTCTTTCTCCTCCTCGCTCTCGGAGGACGCCATATATACCTTTCTGAAGCCGTCATACAGGATAACCGAGCCCGACGCAGAGAACGTATACTCCCCCGCATCCATCTTCACACTCGTCACAGCTTTGAGGCTGTCCTTCATCTGGGAGGCTATTGTACGCTTCCATATAAGAGTGTAGAGCTTGAGTTCATCTCCCGTAAGTCCTGTCTCGTCGGGGGTGCGGAATCTGTCGCCCGAGGGTCTTATAGCCTCATGGGCCTCCTGGGCACCGAGTGTCTTCGCCTTGTACTGCCTTATTTCGAGCATTGAGTCGCCGTAGTGCTCCCTTATGTAGTCGGCTGCAGCGTGTATGCACTCCGAGCTCAATGTGGGGCTGTCGGTACGCATATATGTTATGAAGCCGTTTTCATAGAGCCGCTGGGCAATGCTCATTATCTCCTTGGCACTCTTACCGAGCTTTCTTGTTGCGTCCATCTGGAGTGTCGATGTCGTGAACGGCATACTCGGCTTCTCGCTCTTCTTTGTCTGGACGACGCTCTTCACCACAGCCTCTTTTCCTTCGAGGGAGGATGCGATTTTCTCGCCCTCCTCCCCAGTTAATACTCTGACACCTTTTTTGGGCTCACCCGTTTCGGGATTGAAGCTCTTACTTGAAGCGACGGGAGAATCGGAAATGGAGATGAGTGTTGATTTGAATGAAGGAACGGTATCGGAAAAGGCTGTTACGGTCACATAATCCGAATACTTGAACCTCCGTCTCTGGTTTTCCTTTTCGACAATGAGTTTCAAGGCCGGTGACTGCACACGCCCCGCGGAGTACTTTCCTCCGAGTTTACGCGAGAGTATGGGGGAGATGCCGTAACCCTGGAGGCGGTCGACGACACGTCTTGCCTCCTGTGCGTAGACGAGATTCATGTCAATATCGCGGCAGGATGAGAAGGCCTCCGTTATCGCCTTCTTTGTTATCTCATGGAATACCATCCTGTATACCGGAACTTTCGGTTTCAGCGTGTTGTAGAGATGCCATGCAATGCTCTCCCCCTCACGGTCCTCATCACTTGCCAGCACAAGCTGCTCGGCACCTTTGAGAGCACTCTTTAGCTCACTTATGAGTTTCTCCTTCCCTTCGACCACTCTGTAGTCGAGGGAGAAGCCGTTATCGACATCGATGCCGTATACGCTGCCGTCTTTGGGGTCCGGAGTCGGATTGAGGTCTACGATATGCCCCAGGGATGCCATTACCTTACAGCTTGACGGCAGGTATTTGCTTATTGTTTTAGCCTTTGTAGGTGACTCTACGATAATCAGAGTCTTTTTATTGGGATCTGCAATCAAAATGCGCTCTCCTTAGCTGTCTATACGGGAGAGTGTGAAACTCCCGTCCGCCTCATCCGGATTCTGGAAGAACTTGCCCTTGGCAATATCCTGGTCGGCGTCCATTGAAAAAGTTAATTGCTCTTTGCCGTTTTCGTCAAGTGAAAAGATGTATTCGACATCCACGAGGATTTCCAGTCCGAATGCCGAGGCTGTGAGCGTTGTGAATATTAAATCGGGAGAGGCATCTATCGAGCCCATCTTCCATTTACCGGGGGTGAAGAATGTCGTGTTCATTCTCTTGTTGTTGACTCTGAAAGCCTTTGCTTCGGTGCTCTCTTCATTGTAGGAATGCCATAGAGAATATCGCTCGGAACCGGGTTGGACAAGAGGGAATATCCTGTACTCCTCACCTTCATGAACAAGATATAGATTATACAGATAGTCCTCTTCAACGCTCTCGACTCTCATCGTTATTTCATTAACCTTTCCCCAATTGTTCTTATCCGTATTATTTATCCACTGATATGTCCCGTCCCAGGAAGCACAGAGGGAAGGAGAAAGCATGAAAAGTAAAGATAAAAGAAGTAATAAGCTCATTGATAATCCCCGCCTTACGAAAAACTCAATCTTAATATCATTATTTAATATTGTTGTCTAGTCTCACTAGAGTTGTCTTTTCCGGGAGTTATGCAATAAACTCAATCTATGAAAAAGCTGTTTCTGCTTATAATTACACTATCTCTTCTTCTCTCGTCATGCGTCGTCAGCGAAAAACTCACCCTCAACGGAGACAGAAGCGGTGAGAGTTTATCAGATATAACAATCGACCCGTTCTTCATATCGGTATTGAATGATCTATCCTCCATTTCCGATAAAAGCGGGAGTGACATTATGGATGATGCAATGATGAGCTTTGCCGGCTCCCTCACATCCTCATCTTCTTCAAAGAATGTATCGCTCCTCACTACGGCGGACGAAAAGAGATATGTTATCTCATTCACATACTCGTCACTCGAGAAACTTCTCACGGATCTGAATAACGGGAAGTCGAATACCCTTCTCAAGATCACAGACAACTCACTCTCCTTCAATCTCGACATAAACAACTACGGCGAACTCAAGAGCGTCATTCCCCTTCTCAGCGACAGAAACTTCGAGGTTTACGGCCCTGAATACTCCTACGGCATGAGCGAAGAGGAATATATCGAGATGATTACCTTCCTCCTCTCGGAGGAGAGCGAAGATGCATTGAAATCGAGTTACGTTTCAGTCGACATAACACTCCCGGGGAAGATAAAGAGCGTCAAAGGCGCGGAAATAAAGGGAGAGAAGGAAGTTGTCTTCACATTCCCAGTCATAGATTTTCTTCTTCTCAACGATCCTCTCTCATTCTCAATCGAATGGACATAAAAAAAAGCCCCCGTCATAATGCGGGAGCTCCAGAGTTGTTATTTCACATTTTCCGTTTTTGAGGGTAGCCGCCGGAAAAAGTTCAAGAAAGCGGACATAATTGGAATGAGGCCCGTTCTTTCTCTCTTCACCCGAAATGTGGCCGGGCGCGAAATACTCGTCTATCAGACTCAGTCTTACTTTGAGTAGAACTCTACGACAAGCTGGTCGTTGACTTCGATCGGGATTTCCTTTCTCTCAGGAAGACGGGAAAGTGTACCTGTCCAGTTGTCCTGATCGACTGTGAAGTATTCACCCTTGAAGGACTTCGGCCCCTTGAAGCAAGCTTCGAACTGTGCGTTCTTTCTTGACTTCTCCTTGAGTGATACTACATCACCAACCTGAAGCTGGTAAGAAGGAATATCGACCTTCTTTCCGTTAACGAGAATGTGGCCGTGACTTACGAGCTGGCGTGCAAGTCTGATTGAATTAGCGAAGCCGATTCTGTAAACAGCATTATCGAGTCTTCTCTCGAGAGAGATGACAAGAGCATCACCTGTCATCATGGAAGAGCTGAGAGCCTTCTCATAATAACGATGGAGCTGCTTCTCCATAACGCCGTAATAAGCCTTGAGCTTCTGCTTCTCTGTCAGCTGCTTGCTGTAGTCAGTAGGCTTTTTTCTCTTTGCGAAAGCCGGACTTCCAGCTCTCTTCATTGCCTTAGGGTGTCCACATACATTAACCCCAAGTCTTCTGCACTGCTTAAATCTAGGAGTGAAATTTCTTCCCATGATTTAGACCCTCCAGTTAGAATATTTGGTTTTGTGTCGAAACTCGACCCCTTCAATTTACTACCGGACAAAGAAAAAAGTCAATTTGAGAATATGTTAAAGAGAATAAGAAATTGAGTTTTGACTGACTTTCTGCATTATAATCCCTCATATGAGTAAAAAATACTGGCTTTCTCTAATAATTATAGGCCTCGCCGGACAGATCGCCTGGACTGTCGAGAATATGTATTTCAATGTCTTCATGTACAACACCATCACAACCGACCCCGGGTGGATAGCGGCGATGGTGTCGTCCTCGGCGGTAGTTGCAACCGTCACGACCGTTATCATGGGAGCGCTCTCCGACAGAAAAGGAAACCGCCGTCTCTTCATAGCGGTTGGGTACATAATATGGTCGTTCACAGTTCTCGCCTTCGCTTTCGTCAACGCGGGGAGAAACAGCGCACTATTTGTAGTGGTTCTCGACTGCATAATGACATTCTTCGGCTCTACTGCCAATGATGCGGCATTCAATGCCTATATAACAGAGAGCACAGATAATACCAAAAGAACAAAGGTTGAAGCCGTAGTCCAGGTTCTTCCGATGGTGGCGATGCTCTTCGTCTTCGGCGTCATGGACAGTTTCACGCAGAATGGAGATTGGCCTCTCTTCTTCGCTCTGACCGCCGCAATAATGTTCACAGCGGGAATACTCTCGTTCTTTCTCCTGGAAAAGAATCAAAACACAGTAAGGAAAGAAGGTTCCTTTCTGGATGATCTGACCTTCGGATTTAAAAAGGAAACCATAAAGAGCAATAAAGAGCTCTACACTGCACTCACGGCATATGCCGTCAACAGCCTCAGTATGCAGGTATTTTTCCCATACCTTATTATATATATACAGATGTATCTCGGCTTTACTTCCTCCTATGTAATTCTTCTTGCCGTCACAATCGTGACAGCATCCATTATGTGCATACTCGGAGGAAAAGCGGCGTCAAAAAGAGGAGAAGTGAAGACTGCTCTCGTCTCCGTCCCCGTTATGGCAATCGGACTTGTCATGATGTATGCTGCACGCTCCTTCGTCTTCACGACGATATCGGGCATAGTGATGATGACGGGATACCTTGTCTCCGTATCGATGCTCTCGGCATTGACCAGAGTCTACACTCCGAAGGGAAGAGAAGGCGGCGTCCAGGGTGTCCGCATGATTTTCCAGGTAATGCTTCCGATGGTCCTCGGACCTTATATAGGAGCAGCGGCCATAAAGAGTTCAAATATAACCTATGTGGAACTCGGGGTGACGAAGACAGTCCCCGCTCCCCTCATATTCCTAATTGCCGCGGCAGTTGATCTTTTGACACTTATTCCAGTCGCTCTATTGAAGAGAAAGGAGAGAGTATTATGATTCCTTTTGAAAATGACTATCCGAAACCCCAGATGGAGAGAGAAGGAGAATGGCTCAATCTCAACGGAGAATGGAACTATGAAATATTGGACGGGAACAAGAAGAGCATAAAGAAGGGAAAGATCCTCGTGCCCTACTCTCCTGAAGCTGCGAAAAGCGGGGTGGGTCATATCCTCCAGCCCGACGAGACTCTCATATATGAGAGGAGTGTATCAATCCCGTTTTCCTATGACAGCAGAAGCGATGGTCTTATCCTCCACTTCGGCGCAGTCGATTATGAAGCGAGAATCATCATCGACGACGAGGAAGTTATGTGTCACAGGGGCGGCTATCTTCCGTTCTCCGTCAAGGTCAATAAGCCGTCATTCAACCTAGGCGTAATAGTAACAGACCCGACGGACGAGGACGAAGAGGAGAGAGGAAAGCAGAAGATAAAGAGAGGCGGCATATGGTATACTCCGCAGTCCGGGATATGGCAGACGGTGTGGCTCGAGAAGGTAAAGAAAGAGCACATAGAAAAGATCGAAATAACACCGACATTGAAAGGCTTCTATTTGAAGGCCGTCACAACAAAAGAAGGAGAGTGCATATTGAGACTCGGCGGTAAAACACTCTCCATTCCATCCTCTAAAGACACATTCATCGAAATCGAGAACCCGAGGCTATGGAGTCCGGAGGATCCATTCCTTTACTACTTCACCCTCACCTACAAAGATGATACCGTCCACTCCTATACAGGACTCAGGACATTCGGTGTCGGGGAAGATGAAAACGGCATCAAACGTCTTCTTCTCAACGGTAAGAGCTACTTCCACCACGGTCTTCTCGACCAGGGATACTACAAAGACGGCCTCTATACGCCCCCAAGCGAAGATGATGTCATCCGCGACATGGAGATGGCAAAGAGGATGGGCTTCAACACACTTCGTAAACACATAAAAGTAGAGCCGTTGAGGTGGTACTACCTTGCAGACAGGATAGGTCTCATCGTGTGGCAGGATATGCCGTCAGGCGGAGGGAAATACTCACCTCTTGCAATAACGCTTCCGCTTTTTCTCGGCTCTCATATAAAAGACAACCACTACCGCTTTCTCAGGAGAAAGAAGAGGGAGAAAAGAGAGGAGTTCATTTCCAATCTACTCGAGATGATAGAACTCCTGAGAAACGTCACATCAATCGCCATGTGGGTGCCGTTCAATGAGGGCTGGGGGCAGTTTGACAGCGTCTTCATCGGAAGAATGGTGGAAGACAAAGATAAAACACGGACTGTAGACTATCATTCGGGATGGCTTGACCAGAAGAAGGGTTTCTTCAAAAGTCAGCATGTATACTTCAGACCCTACCGCTTTAAAAAGGACAGATACAACCGCTGTGTGATCCTCAGCGAGTTCGGAGGGTACGGCCTTAAAGTGGAAGGCCATACCTTCAGTGAAAAGGAATTCCAGTACAGGGGATACAGGACAAAAGAAGAGCTCACCGATGCACTCGTCGCCATGTACAGTAGGGATATATTCCCGGCAAAGAAGAAGGGTCTCAGCGCAGCAATATATACCCAGCTCAGCGATGTGGAGGACGAGCTCAACGGCCTTGTCACCTATGACAGGGAGGTCGTCAAGTTTGACGAAGAGAAGATGAGAGAAATGAGCGGAGAGCTTATCAGATATTGAACTTGAAGAAGACTATGTCTCCGTCCTGGACAATGTAATCCTTACCCTCGAGTCTGAGTTTCCCGTTCTCTCTTACTTTGGCTTCGCTTCCGTATGTGACAAGATCAGAATAGTTATAGACTTCAGCCTTGATGAAGCCTTTCTGGAAGTCAGTGTGTATGATTCCCGCACACTCTGGAGCCCTGCTTCCTTCCTTGAATGTCCATGCTCTGTCTTCGTCGCTTCCGGCTGTAAAGAATGTTCTGAGCCCGAGAGCGTGATAGGCTGCTCTGACAAGGTGATTCAATCCCGACTCCTCAAGTCCTACTGCCGAGAGAAATTCCTCTTTCTCCTCCACTGACTCGAGCTCCGCTATCTCGGCTTCAATCTTACCGCATATGACAACAACAGGCGCGTCGGAATCTTCTTTGGCGATCTCCCTCACCTCCTTTACATAGTCGTTGTCGCTGAGAATAGCGTCCTCGTCGACGTTGCATACATAGATTACGGGTTTGAGAGTGATGAGATGGAGGTCATAGAGAAGAGCCTTCTCGTCTTCATCAAAACCCATACGGCGCGCGGCAATACCGTCGGAGAGTCCCTTCATCAGCTTCTCATAGAGTGGAAGAACCTTCTCGTTCTCCTTTGCCGTCTCCTTGTTGATACGGCCGAGTTTACTCTGCTTCTGATACCGCTTGTCGACGGTTTCGAGGTCGGAAAGTGCAAGTTCTATGTCGATTGTCTCTATATCGCCTCTAGGGTCGATTTTGTTGTTGACGTGTATGATATCGCTGTTGTCGAAGCATCTGACGACGTGTGCAATAACCCCCACTTCCTTGATTGCACCGAGGAATCTGTTTCCGAGTCCCTCACCCTGGCTCGCCCCTTTGACAAGGCCCGCTATATCGACAAACTCAACAGTTGCAGGAACAACCCTCTCTGGCGGAATAAGCTCGACTATCTTATCGAGTCTCTTATCGGGAACATTCACCATCCCGATATTCGGATCTATTGTACAGAAAGGATAGTTCGCAGCCTCGGCGGGAGCGGACGTAACAGCTGAAAAAATAGTAGATTTACCGACATTCGGTAACCCGACAATACCACAATTTAAACTCATCGTTTTTCCTCGCCTCAATTATGCAACAAAATCATTTTAATTGCTATCATGGGAATATGAATGAGAGCAATATCCTCCTCGTCATTCCACGCCGTGAAGGAGAGCGGGAGAGAGATGTATACTACAGAGAGATAGAGATCAGATCCCTTCTTGAGACACTGGGTTTGAGAATCTCCTACGAAAAGAGCTTCACACTCAAAGAAAGACACGGTTTTGGAAAGGGACAGCTCGAGGAGATAAAAGAGCTTTGTATCACCTACGACATAACGGAAGTCGTGGTGGATGACTTTATCTCCCCGAGGGAGGAGATGAAGATGGAGGGGGTGATCAATCTTCCAGTCTCGGACAGGGAAGCTCTCATCCTCGCCATATTCAAAACCAACGCCCACTCAATGGAAGCAAAGCTCCAGACAAGAAAAGCCGAACTTGTATATCTCAAACCACGCCTCGTCTCGAGAGAAGCAGACTACTCCCAGCAGCGCGGCGGCGTCAGAGGTGCCAAGGGAGAGGGAGAGAAGGAGAGAGAGCTCAAAAGAAGGAACATCGAGAAGGAGATCCTCACTATCGACAGGGCTCTTTCCGACATAAAGAAAAGACGTACCATCCAATACCACAGGAGAGAAAAGAACAATATCTACTCCTTTGCGCTCGCAGGCTACACAAACTCCGGTAAGACAACGCTGTTGAATGCACTCTCAGAGAATACAAAGGCGGGAGAAGACAAGCTCTTTGCGACTCTCGACACGACAACAAGAGTCGTTACACTTCCCTCAAAGAGAAAGGTTCTCCTTTCCGACACAGTCGGCTTCATTCAAAATCTTCCGCCGTCTCTCATAGATGCATTCTCATCAACCCTCAGCGGAGCAGCCTCGGCCGACAGCATAATAATAGTTGCAGACAGCTCGCACCCGGACGCCGTCAAATGCTTCAATACAACTCTTGAAACCCTCAAGAATCTTGGACTTGATGATAAGATATCGCTCGTTGTCATAAACAAGATCGACGAAAACAGAGATGACATAGCTCTCTCCTACCTCGAGTCATCACCATACAGGACAGTGAAGACAAGCTTCAAAGAGAAGAGAGGAATAGAGGATCTTATATCGGCTATGGATGAAATAAGCGGCAGCTCTTTTATTACGATAACACTCACTCTCACCCCGGAGTCCCCTCTTCTTTCTTCATTGAGCCGTGACGGGACAATAAAAGATGTGAAGTACACGGATGATGGAAAGATGATCGTCAAAGCCGAAATTCATAAATCATTGAGGGTAAAATATCAAGAAGAAGAGGACCCCGTAACGGAGTCCCCGAGAAACAATTGATTCTCTCTTAGAATGTGTAGACTGCACCAAGTACACCGTAGAAGATTGGTGAGAATGTAGCACCTGACTTAACGAATACCATACCGCAACCGCCGCCGAGCTTGAGGAACATTGTGATTGGAACATCGCTCCATGTATATTCAGCACCTGCAGCAAGGAATGCATCGAGGCCGAGTGTACCCTGCTGAAGTGTGACTGCAACAGCAGGACCGGCAGAGAAGGAGATTGTCTGTGTCTTTGTGAGAGCGCCTGTATTGAACTTCCAGTCATAGAAGTTGTAGTAAGCGCCGAGATCACCGTAGAACTTGAAGTCTCCGATGAACTTAACACCAACGCTTCCCTGAAGATCAAACTTTCCCATACCGTACTTTACAGCAACACCTGTGTTGGTACCTACTGCAACACCGAGAGAAAGATCATTCTTCTTGCTTGTGCCTGTTGTCTGTGCAGCAAAAACAGAACAGAGAGCAAGAGCAAAGATAAGAACCAAAGCAATAATTTTTTTGTTCATTATATTTTCTCCTTGAATAATGACTAATTTTAACTAGCCACAATAATCGTACAAAAACCGAATTTTGAAAAGAGTGTGCGCTATTTTTCTTATCCTTTCATTGTGTTATTATTGTGAACTGTAATGGCTCAATTATATTGTTTGGATAATAGTAAACTTCAGGAAATACTGGCGCTTGAAAAACCCTTTCAGGCAAAGATAGTACGTTCCTTCCTCGACAGGGGTGTCACGGACTTCAAGGAGATGACATCTCTTCCGAAGGATGTGAGAGAGCGTCTCTCATCCTCCTTTCCCTCTGCTCTCTCAAGCTCCGTCAGGACAAAAGTCGAGAGTACGGATGCCGTAAAACTTCTTCTCACTCTCGAGGACGGCCTCGAGATAGAGTGCGTAAGACTCTCGGATGGCAATGGACGCTACACGGCATGTCTCTCCAGTCAGGTGGGATGTGCAATGCACTGCGCTTTCTGTGCAACAGGAACAATGGGGATAAAGAGAAGTCTCAAGTGCGGTGAAATCGTAGAGGAGTACATACATCTCGAAAAGCTCGGGGAGCACATCAGCCATATAGTATTCATGGGTATGGGTGAGCCGATGGCCAACTTCAAGGAAGTTATGAGCGCCGTAACGGAGCTCCACAGGGAGGACGGGATCAACATATCGTACAGGAGAATCACAATCTCGACATGCGGTCTTGTTCCCGGGATTAAGAGACTTGGAGAACTAAATATCCCGGTAAAACTTGCAGTTTCCCTCGTCTCAGCATCAAACGAGACAAGAAGCAGAATAATGAAGATCAACTCCACCTACCCTCTCGGAGAGTTGAAGAAGGCCCTCCTGCAGTTCCAGCATAAAGGAGAGAAGAGAATCACACTCGAATATTGTCTTCTCGGGGGCGTCAACACATCAAAGGAGAGCGCCGAAGATCTCTTCCACTTCGTGAAGGGACTCGATGTACTTGTAAACCTCATCAAGTGGAATCCTATTCCATCCCTTCCGTTCGAAAGCCCGACGGATGCCGAGGTAAGTTCATTTACCAAAGAACTCAAGCGCCTCAACATTCCATATACAATAAGACGCAGCAAGGGACAGGACGGGAATGCCGCGTGCGGGATGCTTGTAACTAAGAAATGATCTTCTCGAAGACTATGAGAACGAAGAGGAAGAAGAAATTAAGAAGCGAGAACTCCTTTAGATAGTCCCCCTTTTTCCCGGGATAACGGTGACAATATTCACGGAAAGTGATCAATGAGGCAAGGCTTGCGATAAGCGTTCCCACTCCCCCTATATTTACCCCCAGAAGGAGGTTCCTGTAATCGGATGAGAACTGGGAAAGAAGTATTGCCGACGGAACGTTGCTGATTACCTGGCAGGAGAGAGCCGAGAAGACGAGAGCATCCTTACCGAGAAGATAGGAGAAGAAGCGTCTTACACTCTCTATTCTTGCCATATTCCCGGCAAAGATGAAGAAGAAGACGAATGTAAAGAGTAAAGGATAATCAACCTTCGAGAGAGCTTTCCTGTCTATGAAAAAGAGGGAGAATGGAATTACGATAAGCCCCCAATAGTAGGGAATGATGCGGAATACGATGATGATCGAAAATGCAAAGAGAGCAAGAAGAACCAGAGTCTTAGTTTTGTCAAGGACGATCTTCTCATCCTCTATCTCCACTTCTTCATTCTTCACTACAAGAATACAGCATATTGTTATGAGAGCTATCGAGAGAATGAAAGGCGGCGCCATAATGGAGAGGAACTCCCCGTTCGGTATGTTGAACTTCGAGTAGAGATATAGATTCTGAGGGTTACCGAAAGGAGTGAGCATTCCCCCCAGGTTTGCCGCGATGTTCTGCATGATGAAGCAGAAAGACATGTACTTCTCCTTCTTTGTCGTGGTGAGGACGAGTGCCCCCAGAGGAAGGAATGTCAAAAGCGCCATATCGTTGGCAATGAGCATAGAGCCTATGAATGTAATGTAGACTATGGCGATGACAGCCTTGCGGGTTGTTTTGAAGACTCCCGCGATCTTTCTTGCAACGAGATAGAAGAAGTTTATGTCCTTCAATGCCGATACTACGGCAAGCACACAGAAGAGACATGTCAGCGTCTTGAAATCGAAATAGCCGATGTAATTTTCATCGGGAGGAATAATAAGAGAGGTGACTGCCGCAAGAACGAAGGCAATCACCATAACAAAGTTCTTTTTGATAAAATCTACAAAAAAAGGAGAGTGTACCACGCCCCTGTTGACCACAATATCTTTCATAACCGGAGAGAAGTATAGTCAACAAGAGCATTCAGTCAACTAGATGAAAAAGAGCCTTCCGGCCTTCCTCTCTTTAGCCTGAGGCTTTCGGCTCCCGTCATAGTAACCGAGTGCGATATGGCCCACTCCGACATATTCGTCTTTGAGGCCGAGAGATGAGATGAGAGCCTTCCCCCACTCTGTTTCGAGTTCCTCCTTCGCCCTGTGAATCCAGCATGTACCGAGACCGAGTGATGTTGCGGCGATGAGCATGTTCTCGATGGATGCAGCACCGTCGAGAAAAGCCGTGGAGCTTCCCTTCTTGTCAGCAACAAGAATTACGACCGGTGCACCATAGAAAGGATCAATGTTTTCCTTTCCCATAACGGAGGCATTGAGCGCCCTGATTTCGTCAAGCTTCTTCCTGTCCTCTATTACTATGATTACGCTGTCCTGTCTTCCCGCGCCTGACGGAGCATAGAGCCCGGCTTTCACAATTTCCTCTATCTTCTCTCTTTCAACTTTTCTGTCATCGAAGGCTCTTACAGCCCTTCTTCCCATGATTGTTTTGATGATTTCATTCATATTTCACCTCTTTTCATTATTATTTTCAAAGAAAATGGAAAATTCAAGGCCGGAATTATATACAGCTTATGGACATTATCCGAGACATATCCCCGCAATTTGTACTTTTATATTTTCTCTTCCCCCTTTATTTGTCCAAAGACACATTTATATAGCAAAGCTATAATAAAGTACTATGTCAACTAAGGAGATTTTTATAGCGAATTTAAAGAAATTGAGGGTGGAAAAAGGCTGGTCGCAATACGAGCTGGCATCCCGTTCGGGACTCTCGTCCAAGCAGGTTTCACGGCTTGAGACAGGCGGGAGTTTCCCCACTTCAGCGACCCTCGACATATTATCATCAACATTCGGCGTTCCGGTCTCCTCGTTCTTTGTTGATCCCGGGGATCCATATGCCGCCATCGATTTCAGAGTGCTCTACACAATCGTCAACGAGCTCTCCACTTTCTATACCACATCGATAAAGGCAACGACAAACGCTCTCTTCAACGACATGCGTGAGCTTATAAAAGAGAACAGGTTCGACAGATTTGAATTCGAGAAGCTTATCGATCCCGATACTCTCACATCCTTTTTCGAGAAGAGCAGAAAGGAGAGTGTCGATATTAAGGAAGTCATGAAAGGTGCCATCTCGGAGATGATGAAGGATTCCCTTTTAAAGAACGACAAAGAATAAAGGCAGCTGAATTACTCCAGCTGCCGCATCTTAAATAATATACTTCAAAGTGTCGCAAGCATTACGGCCTTTATAGTATGCATTCTGTTTTCAGCTTCATCGAAGACAATTGAAGCTTCACTTTCGAAGACGGCGTCTTCAACTTCCATTTCAGTCAAACCGAACTTCTCATATATATCCATTCCGACCTTTGTCTCGAGATCATGGAATGCAGGAAGGCAGTGCATGAAGCGGCACCCCGGTCCTGCGTTCTGAAGCAAAGCCTTCGTTACGCGGTAGGGTGAAAGCTTCTCTATTCTTTCCTTCCACACGCTCTCGCTCTCCCCCATGCTGACCCAGACATCTGTATAGATTACATCCTGTCCCTTCGTGGCAGTGAGAGGATCGCTTTCAAGTCTTATGACAGCACCGGTTTTTGAAGCTGTCTCCCGCGCTGTCTTTAAAAGGTCCTCCGGAGGAAAATACCCCTCGGGGGCACAGAGGGTAATATCGAGCCCCATCTTCGCGGCACCGACCATCAACGAGCACCCCATATTGTATCTTGCGTCCCCCATATAGCAGAGTTTGATTCCCGCAAGATGTCCGAAGTGTTCCTTAATTGTCATAAAGTCGGCAAGAATCTGAGTCGGGTGGAACTCGTTTGTAAGTCCGTTCCATACCGGAACTCCCGCCCACTTGCTCAATTCCTCAACTCTCTCCTGCCCGTAACCGCGGTATTCAATGCCGTCGAACATTCTTCCGAGTACACGTGCCGTATCTTTAATGGACTCCTTCTTCCCCAGCTGGGATGAGGATGAGTCAAGATAGACGGAGTGCATGCCGAGGTCCGAGGCTGCAACTTCAAAGGCACAGCGGGTACGTGTCGATGTCTTCTCGAAGATGAGAGCGATGTTCTTTCCCGTCAAAAGGGCGTGTTCCTTTCCCCTCTTCTTCTCATCTTTCAGCTTGATTGCAAGATCAATAAGATACGATATCTCATCCGGAGTAAAATCCAGGAGCTTCAGAAAACTTCTATTTTTCAAATCCATAATTATCTCCTATAAAACTTTGGACAAAAATGTCCTGAGTCTCTCACTCTTCGGGTGAGAGAATATCTCGTCGGGCTTTCCCTCTTCGGTAATTGTTCCGTCGCTGAGAAAGAGAACACGTGACGACACCTCCCTGGCAAAGCCCATCTCATGTGTCACCACAACCATTGTCATACCTGATGCTGCAAGTTCCTTCATGACGAACAGAACTTCGCCGACCATCTCGGGGTCGAGTGCGGATGTGGGCTCGTCGAAGAGCATGATGGAGGGCTCCATACAGAGCGCCCTTACTATTGCAACACGCTGCTGCTGTCCCCCCGAGAGCGACGAGGGCCTCATAAGTGCCTTATCCTTAAGCCCTACTCTTTCAAGAAGTCTCATTCCCCTCGCCTCTGCTTCATCCTTTCCAAGGAGCTTCAGCGTAACTGGAGCCACCGTGAGATTATCGAGGACACTCATATGAGGAAAAAGATTGAACGACTGGAAGACAAAGCCTATCTTCCGTCTGTAGAGGTCCACATCGAGGTCTTTGTCCGCCAGGTCCTTTCCTTCGAAGTAGATATGCCCGGACGACGGTTTCTCGAGGAGGTTTAAGCACCTCAGGAATGTCGACTTACCCTCGCCAGAGGGACCTATTATCGAAATGACATCGCCTTTATTTATCCTGCAGTTTACATTTCTCAATACGCTTACATCTCCGAATGACTTACAGAGGTTATCTACTTCGATCATTTTTGAGCCTCCTTTCAAAGTGAGAGAGCGTCTTTGTGAGCATAATGACTATCAATAGATAGATGACGGCTACAAGAAGAAGCGGGTTCACAGCATCATATGTGTTGTTTCTTACGAGGTTTCCCGCCCTCGTGAGGTCGATTACCGCCACATACCCCGCAACTGCCGTCTCCTTGAGAAGCGCAATAAGCTCGTTGCCGACAGCGGGAAGAATATATCTTACCGCCTGGGGAAGAATGATCTTACGCATACTCTGAACCCTGGAGAGCCCGAGACTACGCCCCGCCTCCATTTGTCCGTGTGAGACTGCGTTGATTCCGCTTCTTATGAGCTCCGCCATATATGCCGATGAGTTGATGCCGAATGTGATTACGGCAACAAGAAGACCGTCAGAGCTTTTCAAGATAATGAAGTAGAAGATGAGAAGAAGTACGACAACAGGAATTCCCCTGATTACAGTAACGTAAATCTTACAGATCTTATCAAGAACCCTGAGCTTCTCGTTATCCTCCGCAAGGTACCTCACCGCCGCTATAACTCCTCCCAGCACAATCGAAATGAAGAGAGCGCCGAGCGTTATGATAATGGTGTTCACGAGGCCTTCAATCATAATGGAGTAATAGCCGCTCTCGATGAAAGTCTCGTTTAATTTATTCAGCCAGCCTGCCATGCGATTACCTTTCCGGGCTTGTGTATGGAGCGTCGTACTTCTTGAAGATACTCTCGATGGTGCCGTCCTCGAGAAGCTCAACGATTACTGCGTTGATCTTGTCTCTGAGCTCCGTGTTCTTGAGAGAGAGTGCGAATGCATAGGGCTCCGTCGTCATGGCTTCGTCAAGAATTACAAGCTTCTTATCGGCTGTGCTGTTGTAGGATGCAACCATCTCGGCTGCAGTAAGGTCGTCTATAACCCATGCATCGACCTTTCCGCTCGTGAGTGCCGCTTCGGCATCGCTGTTTGCACTGAATGCAGAGATTGTATATCCCATCTCCATTGCATAGCTTTCGGCAGTTGTTCCCGTCTGGACGGAGATCGTCTTACCGCTGAGGTCGCTCTTACCCTTTATTGTGCTTCCCTCCATAACGACGATAGCCTGGGCTGCAAGGCAGTACGGATCTGTGAAGAGAACATTCTTCTTTCTCTTTTCCGTTACCGTTATACCCGATGCACCGACAGTGAACTTTCCGCTCTGGACCCCCGGAAGGACCGAGTCGAAATCCATTTGATTGACTTCAAGCTCGAGAGAGAGCTTATCTGCAACGATGGAGAGTATGTCGATTTCAATTCCGACTACGCTGTTGTTGTCTCCCAGGTATTCGAAGGGAGGAAAATCAGGGCTTGTTGCAACACTGAGTTTTCCGCTGCCGTCTTTCTTCGAGCAGCTTGTAAGAACGAGAAGCGCGATCATAATGATGATGAAAAACTTATTCTTCATTGTTTACCTTCCTTACATAATCTATCTGTTCCTGAACCCTGCCGGGTCCGCCGAGGCTCTGTCGTCTCTCCACGCATCGCCTCAAGTCGATTGCCGAGTATAAAGAGGAGTCGAAGAGCGGAGAGTGCTCCTTATATTTCCCGATCGGATACGTCTCGAGAATATACCCGCTCTCTATACACTCTCTTACTATCTCCCCCGCTATCTTGTAGGCGCTTCTGAATGCCATCCCCTTTGAAACAAGCCAGTCGGCAAGGTCGGTTGCATTCATAAAACCTTCCTTCGACGAGAGGAGCATTCTCTCCTTATCGGCCTCCATAGTGGAGATCATCCCCTTCATCACCTTAAGTGAAGAGATGGTGGTGTCGATTGCATCGAAGAGTCCCTCCTTGTCCTCCTGCATGTCCTTGTTGTAGGCAAGGGGAAGACCTTTCAAAACAGTCAGCATCGCCATCAATGAGCCGTATACCCGTCCCGTCTTTCCTCTTATGAGCTCCGCCATGTCGCTGTTCTTCTTCTGCGGCATGATGGAAGATCCCGTCGTGTAGGCTGAAGAGAGGGAGACAAAGCCGAACTCCCAGCTCGTCCATAAGACAAGCTCTTCGCTGAGCCTGGAGAGGTGCATCATTATCAGAGAGAGATTCGAGAGTGTCTCGACTGTGCAGTCTCTGTCAGATACCCCGTCCATGCTGTTCATAGAGGCTCCAGTGAAAGATAGGAGCGAGGCTTCATAAACCCTGTCTGTCTTAAATGTGG
This sequence comes from uncultured Oscillospiraceae bacterium, assembly GCA_963636745.1. Taxonomy (GTDB): domain Bacteria; phylum Spirochaetota; class Spirochaetia; order Sphaerochaetales; family Sphaerochaetaceae; genus Ornithospirochaeta. The sequence goes on from CAVHKW010000086.1 coordinate 65,534, forward strand.
TGCCGGCAAGAGCACACGATCCGATCGGCGAGATATTGATTCTCTTTTTCGTATCCCCGAGTCTCTCTCTGTCCCTGAGAAACATCATGGCATAAGCGAGAAGATGGTGGCCGAACGTCACGGGCTGTGCCTTCTGAAGATGAGTGTAGCCCGGCATTATGACATCCCTGTACTCGTCGGCTCTGTCCACAATTACCGAGATAAGCGCCTTGAGAAGTAAATCTATCTCCTCAGTTTCCTTTCTGAGATAGAGTCTCTCGTCTTGGGCAACCTGATCGTTGCGGCTCCGCGCGGTATGGAGCTTCTTTCCGGCCTCTCCTATCCTCTCTGTGAGAACCTCCTCGATGAACATGTGGATATCTTCACTGTCTGATGATATCTCGAGCTTTCCGCTCTCTATATCAGAAAGGATCTCCTCGAGGCCCCGGACTATCTGATTCTTCTCATCTTCTCCTATGATGGAGCAGTGAGCGAGCATCTCGGCATGTGCTATACTCGCCGTTATGTCCTCTTTGTACATCCTCTTATCGAAGGAGATGGAGGAGTTGAAGCTGTCAGCTGTTTTGTCAGTTATGCCGTCGGTGCGTCCGACCCACATCTTAGCCATCAAAGCATCCCCTTCTCTCTCAAAGCTTCAACCTTTGTCGGAAGTCCCCAGGCATTGATGAAGCCCTCGGCTCCCTTCTGGTCGTAGTCGCTCTCTCCGAATGTCACAAGATTCTCCGAATAGAGGGAATACTTACTCTTCATTCCGGCAGGTATCATATTGCCTTTGTAGAGTTTGATACGTACTTCACCCGTTACATACTTGTTCGATTCATTTGCAAATGCCACAAGAGACTCGGTCAGGGTTGAATACCACTTGCCGTTGTAGATCTGGTCAGCCATTACGACTGCGAGTTTCTCCTTCTCGTGAAGAGTATCTTTATCGAGTGTAATCATCTCGAGCATCTCGTGTGCAAAGTAGAGGATTGTGCCGCCGGGTGTCTCGTATACGCCGCGGTCCTTCATGCCGACAAGTCTGTTCTCGACTATGTCGATGATGCCGATTCCGTTCTTACCGCCCTTCTTGTTCAAAACATCGATTATTGCGCTTGCCTTCATCTTGACGCCGTCAACGCTTACCGGTGCACCCTTTTCAAAGCCGATTGTCACATATTCGGGAGTATCGGGAGCCTGGAAGGGGGAAACACCCATCTCCAGGAAGCCCGGCTTGTCGTAATCGGGTTCGTTCTCAGGATTCTCGAGATCAAGACCTTCGTGGCTGAGATGCCAGAGGTTCTTGTCCTTTGAATAGTTTGTCTCTCTGCTTATCTTCAAGGGGATATGATGAGCTTCAGCATAGTCGATCTCCTCGTCCCTTGATTTGATCTTCCATTCTCTCCACGGCGCGATTATCTTCATATCGGGAGCAAAGCGCTTTATTGCAAGCTCGAACCTCACCTGGTCGTTGCCCTTTCCAGTTGCACCGTGGCAGATTGCATCAGCACCTTCCGCGAGCGCTATCTCGGCAAGTTTCTTTCCGATGACGGGGCGTGCGAAAGCAGTACCGAGAAGATATGTCTCGTATTTTGCATCCATCTTCAATGCCGGTATTATGATATCGTCAACCATCTCGTCAACGAGATCGGCAACGATAAGTTTGCTCGCGCCTGTCTTGAGAGCCTTCTCCTCGAGTCCCTCGAGTTCATCAGCCTGCCCGACATTTCCCGCGACTGCGATGATTTCTGCGTTGTTATAGTTTTCCTTGAGCCAGGGAATGATTATTGATGTGTCCAGTCCACCCGAGTAAGCGAGAACAATCTTCTTGATATCTTTCTTTTCCATATTATGAATACCTCTTTGAATAATTTTGCAATAATTATTAATAAATATGCACTATTGTCAACTATATATCGAAAAATATTGCATATTTATTTAACTATACTGGATAATTATTCGTAAGATATTGATAATTATGTTATTATTGAAACATAACAATGCCCCTCCGGAAAGAAGGGGCTTATTGAATACTCTTCTCTTATTTCTCGAGAACAGCCTTGATTCTTCTGACTCCTGCAGATGATGACTGCTCCTTGACAATCTTGAAGTGTCCGAGCTGACCCGTTCTCTCGACATGCGGGCCGCCGCATACCTCAATGGAGAAATCGCCTATGGAGTAGACCTTAACAAGCTCGCCGTACTTGGCATCAAACTGCGCGGCAGCACCCATCTTTCTCGCTTCGTCAAGCGTCATCGTCTCGCACTTGACGGGTAGATCAAGTTCGATCTCCTTGTTTACAAGATCCTCGACAGCCTTCAGCTCTTCCTTCGTCAAAGCCTGGGGATGGTTGAAGTCGAATCTGAGTCTCTCCGCCGTGATGTTTGATCCCAGCTGTTTGACATACCCGCCGAGAACGACACAGAGAGCCTTATGAAGGAGGTGTGTTGCCGTATGGAGTGCGGTTGTAGCCTCGCTGTGGTCGGCAAGTCCCCCTTTGAACTTATCCTCAGCTCCTGCACGCGATATTGCCTGGTGCTTCTCGAATGCCTCCTTGAAGCCTTCCCGGTCGACAGTAAAGCCGTGTTCGCGGGCAAGCTCTTCAGTCAGTTCAATCGGGAAGCCGTATGTATCGTAAAGCTTGAATGCGATACGCCCCCCGATAACCCTGCTGTTGCCCTTCATGAGGTTCGGAAGGATCTTTTCAAATTCCTTCTCGCCGTTAGTGAGGGTCTTCATGAACTTCTCTTCTTCCGTATGGAGTTCGGAGAGTATGAAATCCTTATGTTCTATGAGCTCCGGGTAGGGTTCTCCGTAGAGATCGAGTACGACAAGAGCAAGCTGGGAGAGGAAGTGGTTTTCAATACCGAGCTTCTTACCGTGTCTTACTGCCCTTCTTATGAGACGGCGGAGGATATAACCCTGGCCGACATTTCCCGGTGCCATACCCTTCTGGTCGCCGAGGATGAAGACTGATGTTCTCACGTGGTCGGAGATGATTCTTATCGATGTATCATCCTCTTCATTGTCGCCGTACTTCTTTCCGCAGAGTCCCTCTATAGCTCTTATAATCGGCTGGAAGACCTCTGTATCGTAGACGCTCTTCTTACCCTGAAGAATGGCAATGGTTCTCTCGATTCCCATACCCGTATCGATACACTTTCTCTCCATCTCGTGGAATGTGCCGTCCTTCTCCTTGCGGTACTGCATGAAGACATCGTTCCAGATCTCGAAATACTTTCCGCAGTGGCAGCCCGGCTTGCAGTCGGGAGAACAGGGCTCACGTCCCGTGTCGATGAACATCTCGCTGTCGGGTCCGCAGGGGCCCGTCTCACCAGCAGGTCCCCACCAGTTGTCCTCTCTCGGCATGAAGTAGATTCTCTCCTTGGGAATACCGAGGCTCTCCCACTTGGACGCAGCCTCATCATCCCTGGGGACACTCTCGTCTCCCTTGAAGACAGTTACGGAGAGCTTTTCAACGGGAATACCGAGAACCTTTGTCATGAACTCGAATGAGTAGCCTATCATCTCGCTCTTTGAGTATGCTCCGAGAGACCAGTTACCGAGCATTTCGAAGAATGTCAGGTGGTTTGGGTCTCCTACACTCTCTATATCGCCGGTGCGGATACACTTCTGATAGTCACAGAGTTTGTTTCCCGCAGGGTGTTCTTCTCCCAGAAGATACGGTACAAGCGGATGCATACCCGCCGTCGTGAAGAGGACAGTCGGGTCGTTCTCGGGAATGAGAGAAGCACCTGAAATCTGTTTATGTCCTTTTGAAACAAAAAAATCGATATACTTTTTTCTTAGCTCGTTTGCTGTTATTGGTTTCATATTTTTTTCCTTAAAACAAATTAGAAAGATGTTATTCTCACGCCCTTTTCTCGTCAAGGGTTAACGCTCTTCTTCCGCCTTGTCGAGGATGATACAAAAAGGAGGTTTATATCTCTCGGCTTCTTTATCTCGAGAGCCCCGTTTCTGTACCTCTCATAAGCAAATGAGAATGTGGGATTTGCAATGCACTTCGAGCTTATGCCGCATTTCTTCCCGCTCTTCAAAGCCTGGTCGAAGACTGCCCAGCCCGGTCCCCCGTCCTTTTCTTCCGCAAGGAAGAAGGCATCTCCGAATGAAGAGAGAAACCTGTTACGGAGCACCACGTGCCACTTCTCCCTCTTTGTGGACGGCGGGAACTGGGAAAGAAGAAGGCCGTTCTTATAAACACCCTCCATGAGCTTCAATAGGTTCTCGTTCGGGCAGAGAGAGAGTTCGTTCGAGAGAACTGCACATACCTTCCCCCCTTCCTTGAGTGCAACCGAGAGAGCGTACGGCCCGAGTCCCGAGTCGAATGGAGCGGTGACAGTGTATCCTTTCTTCACAGCCTCAAATACGGCCTCCGCCGTATCTTTCCGTCCCTGAAGAGAGGGCATCACCGAGCCGAGAAAGACAAGCTTTCTTCCCTCAATTATCTCTTCGTTTCCGGCAAGGTAGAGAAAGTGGACATCAGAGGAATCTGACGAATATGGAATAACCGAAAATGGAATTCTTGTTCTCTCAAAAGCTGATCTGACATCTCTCAATATTTCATTGAAGCGCTCCTCGTCTCCATCCGAGTGAGCGACACATTTTGCGTAGGATGCGAAAGGAAGCGAGTAATCGGCATCAATGCTCTCGAGCAGAGACCAAGCTGTCTTGTCATCACCGGAATAAAAACGCGATAGTGCACTAAAGGCTTTCGCCTTCTCGAGTAGTAAGCTATCTGCCACTTCTGGCCTCCAGAAGCATATAGAGGAAATCGGAATAAGGAGTCTTCACGCCGCACCGGCGTCCCTTCTTCGAGAGCGTTCCGGCAAAGTATGCGTTCTCTGTCCTCCGTCCCCCCATAATATCGTCAAGTGTGCTGCTGACGCCCCTCGGGGGAAGAGAGAGGTTTGTCCTGATCATCCTCTCGATATCGTCCTGGGTTATTACTATCCCCTCTTCTTTTGCAACAAGCACGACTTCCCTTGCAACAAGGCGTATGCAGCGTATGAGATTATCGCTTCTCATGAAGGTACCGTAGTCGTATTCCATCAAAGCCGTGAGAGTATTGAAGCATGTGTTATTCATGAACTTGACCCACTGGTCTCTTCTTATATTCCCCGACACCTCATACTTCTGCTCTGTCTTATCGAAATAGGAGGTAAGAAATTCAACTCTTTTGCTTATCTCTCCGCTGTCCTCTCCGAATGTGATGACGCCTTGAGAGAATGATGTAACCTCCGCCCCCTCCCTGTGGGTACTCAAGTGCGATATGTATGCCCTCATCACGCTCTTTTGGCCATAGCATTTTCCGATTATCTCCTCGCTCTCAAGCCCGTTCTGGAGCGGAAGAATCACAGTCTTCTCTCCGACAAAGCCGCTCATAAGAGGAAGAGTACTCTCGAGGTCGAAGTTTTTTACGGTGTTGATGATCAAGTCGGCTTTGAACGAAGACGATGGAGGTATAGTCTCCACATCAAGCTCTCTGCCGTTGAATATTAAGGGAGACGCTTTCTTATATCTTTCGTCATCCATAAGAGAATAGACGTTTCCCGCTTTATATATATTATTAAGTACCGTCGCACCGACGCAGCCTCTTCCTATTACAATTACCTTTTCCATTAATGAAATTCTAATTAATGACTCTTATTTTTTTCAATAGATTATCAAAGTCGATTAAACTATCATAAAGAAGGAGCATTTTATGATAAGCACTTATTATACACCTACACGTATTACTTTCGGTCCCGGTGCCGAAGACAGAGTTGCAGAAGAAATAGAGAGAGAAGGAAAGAAAAAGGTTCTCATACATTACGGCTCAAGCCGCATCGAGAAAAACGGCTTACTCGATAAGATAATAAATCTCCTCAAGGAGAAGAATATAGAGAGTGTTCTCGTCCCCGGCGTTGTACCCAACCCGAGACTCTCTCTTGTGAGAGAGACTATCGAAAAGGCGAAAGAAGAGAAGGTCGACTTCATCCTGGCTGTCGGAGGGGGCTCGGTAATCGATTCGTCGAAGGCCGTGGCTTACGGACTGGGGTACGATGGCGACGTATGGGACTTCTACTCGGGTAAAGCTAAGCCCGTTAGATCCTTTCCAGTGGGGGCCGTTCTTACTGTTTCTGCAGCAGGATCCGAGATGAGTGACAGTTCGGTAATCACAAACGACGAAGAAGGCGGCCTCAAGAGAGGATGCAACAGCGACATCTGCCGCCTCAGGTTCGCGCTTCTCAATCCCGAGTTGACTTATACTCTTCCACGATACGAGACAGCATGCAGCATTGTCGACATAGCCATGCATACACTCGAGCGCTACTTTACAAAAGAGCACACAGTGCCTTTGACGGAGGAACTTTCCCTTACATTGATTAAAAGCGTCAATGAATACGGTCTCGAGGCACTCGAAAGCCCCTCGTCATATAAAGCGAGAGCAACTCTCATGTGGGCATCTAGTCTCTCTCATAACGGCCTAATGGCAGTCGGAAACTCTTCCCGCGGAGACTGGGCTTCCCACCAAATGGAGCATGAACTTTCGGGTAAATATGACATAGCTCACGGGGCGGGACTTGCAATAGTGTGGCCGGCATGGGCGAAATATGTTTATAAAGAATGTCCGGAGCGCTTCCAAAAACTTGGAGAAGCGGTCTTCGGCCTCGAAGAAAACGATGACCCGTTGAAGACAATAGAGGCATTTGAAAACTTCTACAGAAGAATCGGAATGCCGCTCTCACTCAAAGAGGCATCGATTAATGCGGGAAGTGAAGACATAGAAGAACTTTCCGACAAATGTTCCTTCTACTCGACAAGAACAATCGGCGATATAAAAAAACTCACACGTGACGATATCGAGAAGATATACAGGACGATAATCTAGTGGACAGTGTACTTACAATAGGGCTCTCTCCCGCATTCGAGAGAGTTCTGGTCTTTTCCTCTCTGAAAGAGGGAGAGGTCAACAGAGCAAAGGAAAACTACCTCTATGCTTCGGGGAAGGCTCTCAATGTAACAAGAGTCCTCCACTCTTATAAGAGACCTGCGGTCAACATAACACATCTCTCTCTTAGTCGTAAGGATGAGTTTCTCGCCCTTGCTGAAAAGGAAGGATTACCCGTCAGATATGTCCCCTCCCAATACCCGACACGTATCTGCACAACACTTATAAACAGGGAGAAAGGAACCTCGACGGAGCTTGTCGAAGAGGCGGGATATGTCGGAGATGGAGTCTCGGAGAGCTTTTACAGCCTCTTTGAAGAAGAAATCAAAAACCATAAGGCTGTGATAATCTCCGGCACAAGAGCAAAGGGATTTGACGACTCTCTTATTCCCCGCATAGTTGAAGAGTGCTCGAAGAGGAAGCTTCTCACCGTTCTCGATGTAAAGGGAGAAGATCTCATCAATTCCCTCGAGTACAGACCGACTCTCATCAAACCCAATCTTGTTGAGTTTGCATCGACGTTTCTGGGAGAAAACAATCTCAACGAAGGCGATGACAACATTCGCCTTATGGAAAAGGTAAAAGATAAGATGAAAGAGCTCTATGACTCATACAATACCATGTCCGTCATAAGCAGGGGAAAGTACCCCGTCCTCTCCTATGACGGCGACTCTTTCTTCGAAACGGAGGTCCCGGATGTAAAAGCACAGAACACCATCGGATGCGGCGACACGCTTACGGCTGCGTTGACACATTTTCTCCTCTCGGGATGTTCACTTGAGACGGCTGTTGGTGAAGCTGTTAAAAGAGCATCGGAAAAAGCTGAAAAGGAGACCTTCCTATGAAAGAGATATTTCTCGTCCGTCACGCCAGACAGGATATAACAGCATTCAACCTGGATGTTCCGCTTTCGGAGAAAGGACACCTCCAGGCAGAGCTTCTCAAAGAGAGGCTCAAAGACGAATCCTTCGACAAACTCTACTCAAGCACTCTCATAAGAGCTGTCGAAACAATTGATATAGTCAATGAAAACTGGAAGAAGCCTGTCGAGAGAAGAGCTGAATTCAATGAAATTGACTACGGCCGTCTCACATCAGAGCCTCTCAGTGTAAAAGAAACCTCTTACAAAGACTTCTTTACAAGACTGGAAAAGAGAAAGGAGGACATTCCCTTCCCGGGAGGCGAGAACAGCAGAATGGTATGGGAAAGAGCGAAAGTCGTTTTCTCAGAGATTGAAGAGAGCCCGTATAAGCGGATTCTCATCGTCACGCACGGTGGCACGATAAGATCCCTTCTATGCGGTCTGTTATCCCTGCCGTTTTCAAAACGCCTCGTTTTCTCTAAGCATCTCGAAAACACAAGTATGACAAAGCTCTTATATGACGAGGAAAGAGGGCTCTATTATCTTGAGTGGCTCAATGACCACAGACATCTCCTGGGACACCCCGAGCTCTTCAGAGAGATGTAAAATACAATGGGATCTTATTTCCATCTCTCAAAAACTACAGAACACTCGGTCATATGCACATTCTTAAATCTATGTTTGTCTATATCTAGCTTTTTTATTGTCATATTCCATAAACATAGCAACATATTTGTATACTTTTTGTAACATAAATAAGAAAATTAAGGCATGAAAGAAAAAGATGACAAAGCATACGCCTTCTGGAAAAGAGTTGACGAACTACGAAAAGAAACGTTACAGGAGATTGCAGACGTTATAGGAATGAAGGAACAATCCCTTCGAGTCATGCGCTCGAGGCTATCAATGCCAAGGGCCTTAGCTGTTAAGGCGTTAGCGGAACATCTTGGGACAACATCAAGCTATCTTTTGACCGGAGAAGAGGAGCCGGAGGAACGTGTTATAAATAACGTAGTGCCGGAGGTTGAGTTTGTCCGGAACAACGAAAACGCTCGGATCTTAATAAGGGCGCTTATGCAATATCCGAAGCTCCTCGAAGAATTGTCGGCGGTTATTGCTGGCATTGAGGAAAGATTGAATACACAATAGATCATAGGAGAATAAAATGAAGAAAATTGTAATTATCGCGATCCTTTTTGTGGCTTTATTGCTCACATCCTGTACAAGCCTCTCGATGACTAAGGAGGAGATAGGTACATATCAAGAGGTTGTCGAGGTCGAAGGAGCAACGGCAGATGAGTTGTACGAAAAGGCTTATTCTTGGTTTGTATCGTCTTTTGTTGACGCCGACGCCGTGCTTGAGCAGAAGGACAAGGACGCTCATATTCTTAAGGGTAAATACGTCGAGAGTATAGATCGCAACTTGATGTGCGAACTCGAAACTGAAAGTGTTATAACGGTGGAACTGAAAGACGGTCGTGCAAGGTTTTCTATCTCGGCACCGATTAGACTTAGTGCGAAAGTCGGATATGATCGGATAGGGACAAAGCTTTCACAGAAAGAAGTTGAAAAATTCAACCTTGAAAGAACAAAGCTCTTTTCTAATTTCATGTCATACATGTTGAGCGCTCAAGAGGACTGGTAATCGATACTTGATAAAGATAACTCTATTATGTGAATAGCTATCCTTATTAATGAAGGCTCATAAGTTAAGAAAGACCCTTGAAAACCCTACACATAGAATTCGAGGGTTTTCTATTGTTGGCAGAATCAACATCTACGGGATAGGTATCAATGACAAATATTCTGACTATGTAAACTCCTTGTTACAAGAGATACCCCTCTGCTCCTACGGAGTTGATTAGATGTTGCCGACAAGAAAACGCAGACCTTCGCTGTATGAAATCCGGTATCGTACATAATACCCCCAGCGTAGATTTCCATAGCTTTACACACTCCTCCCCGTCTTGCAGAAAGATCTGTTGCTATCCACATATAGAAAAAGCTCTTATTGCCTCGCTCCGTTTCACCGGGCACTTGAACATTTATGCAAGATTGATCGAAATGTAACCTTTTCGAACTGCGTTGCCTAAAACATATCTGCAACCGGATATCTTCCTCTTAGCGCATGTATACTGTTCATACTGTTTCTACCTTTGAATTGAGACTGCTCGTATAATTCCTATTCTCTCATTTCTAAAACAGTATTCTCACAAAAAGAACGATTCTATACACAATCACGTACACAAAAAAAGACCTACCTTTCAGTAAGTCCTCTTTAGAAATGAAATAATAAAAAATTGTCTATGCCGTCTCCAGGAATTGAACCAGGGACACAAGGATTTTCAGTCCTTTGCTCTACCAACTGAGCTAAAACGGCGTTACCAGAAGAAAGATAAATATTTTCGCTTCTCTTGTCAACCACCTGAAAACAAATTATCGTCTTCTGTCGTCATACGGCGGATAATCGTCGTCATAGTACCCGCGACTATAATCCCTGTCACCGCGGCGGTAGTCCCTCTCGTCCCTGCGGTAATCTCTCTCATCTCGCCTGTAGTCTCTGTCGTCCCGGCGGTAATCTCTCTCGTCTCTCCTGTAGTCGTCTCTACGCCTGTAGTCTCTTTCGTCTCTCAGGTAATCCCTGTCGTCACGCCGGTAGTCTCTGTCGTCACGGCGGTAGTCCCTGTCGTCTCTTATTCTCTCTCTATCGTCACGGCTCCAGTCTCTCTCATCATCGTACCTGCTTCTCCGGACCTGGCTGTCGCTCTCTCTTACACCACCCTCTATGAAGTTGTACCACTTATCGTCTTTGACTTCCTCTCTGGTATTTCTCTCTTCTTCTTTCGGTGGCTCGCTCTTTCTCACGGGCTCTTCGGAAGGAGACGGATTGAAGCGTGAGTATTGAGGAGGGTTGGTATAAGAAGTATTCACTCTGTCGCTCCCGCTAAGTGGTGGAACCACAATATTCTCCATCTCCTCTTCGTTCTCCTCTATTCTCTCCTTTCTATAGCTGCTTTTCCCGGCAAGCCCCGCAAAGACAAAGAGGAATGAAAGCGTGTACCAGAAGGGAAACGAAAAGAGGAAAGCCTTGATTAATGCGCTTAATTTCACCTCAGCTGTCGAGGATGATAAAAGAACATCTGAAAAGGAGGGATAAAGCGTGAATGACGAGATGGTAAGAAGTACTAAGACAGTCACAATATACCATGGAGTGGACTCGGTTCTTCTCGTCACAAAGAAAATAAGTAGTGAAAGAAGTAATACGAGTGCAGGGTAAAAAGTTTTAAGTAATGATTTAGTCTCGCTGTATGTCAGATAAGTCAGAAGCAGAGAAAGAGCACATCCCACCACTGCCCAGCCGAGCCAGTTATTGCGTCTCCGCTTATTGAAGAAGGTGAACGCAATGAGAGAAAGAGAGATTGGAGAGATTGCCTGGGCAAAAGGAATTCCGAGTACATATCCGCTGTTCTCTTTTATCTTGAGGGAAGCCCATTGAATAAGAATGAGAAGAAAATAAGAGGCGGAGGAAAGTAAAAATGTCCAGGCTTTCTCACCGTCTTTCATCGAAAGAGCTGTTGAAAAGAGAGGAAGAAATGTCACGGCATATTCCGCAGCAAGAAAGAATGTAAAGCCATCCCTTCCCAGAACTATGTTCATGATGAAAGGCACAAGAGGAAGTAGAAACGAAAGAAGAAGAAAAGGCCATATACTTATCTCAGGCTCGAAGTCTTCATAATCATCTATATATTTTTCCCTGCTCATCTTTGCTCTCTTTGGTTAATAATAGCAGAAAAAGATTATTCGTACACCTCTCTTTCTATATTGTTCCATGCTTTCATTTTCTTTAAACTCTAGCCATGGCTTATCTTGAAATCGACTCCATCAGTAAAAGTATCGACAAAACCCTCCTTCTTGATGATATCTCATTCGAGGTGGAAAAGGGTTCGATTACCCTGATAGCCGGTCCCAACGGCAGCGGTAAGTCACTTCTTCTGAAATGTCTGAAGGGCCTCGAGAAGCCGGATGGGGGTTCGATTAAAGTAGACGGAGTGGAATTGAAGAAGGAAAAGGAGAGAATGAAACTCTTCGGCCTCGTCTTTCAGGATACCGAGCTTGAGATTGTCGGAGAGACTGTCGAGAGAGATATTGCATTCGGACTTGAAAACCAGAAAAGGCCGGTAGACGAAATAAAAAGAAAGACAGATGAAATGCTCACCCTCTTCTCGCTTAATGACTCAAGAAAGAAGGATCCGGGGGTACTCTCGGGGGGAGAGAGACGCCGCCTCGCCATAGCGGGAGTACTTGCAATGGAAAGCAGGATTCTTCTTCTCGATGAGATACTCGCCAACCTTGATTACCCGTCAATCAGGGATGTATTGAAGACTCTCACTGCGCTCAAGGAGAAAGGCGTAACCATATTAATAGTCTCCCATGATGCGGAGAAACTCCTCGCTCTAACAGATAACACCGTCATAATCAACAACGGCCGCGTTGCCGGGTACGGAAAGAGCCGGTGTATGATGGACGCTCTCAGAGACAACAACGTGTATCTTCCTCAACTGGAGTTCGAGGAGATGAAATGGATATAGAGATAAATCCACTTGTACTCTTTCTGGGTATTTTAGCTGCATCCATTGCCTCAGCGTTTCTCACGGGATGGGAACTGGTTTCTTTTCTACTTCTTTCACTGTTTATTCCTCTTATCTTCGGCTTCAACACATTCAGGATACTGTGGAGAATGAAGATCATGCTCCTTACGGCAGCTCTTATCGCCCTCTTCGGTGTAGCGGCGGATAAAGACGCAATGACAGTTATCGGAGAGGTGTCACGATTTCTTGCGCTCATTACATTATCGGGAATGTTTGTAATCAAGTGCGATCTCATAAGACTCTCCTCATCGCTGGGGCGGCTCTTATCGTTTCTACCTTACTCCATTGGGTGGAAGCTCTCCTCCTACCTCATGCTGAGCCTCTCCATATTCCCCATAGTATTCGAAAGCGGGAACGAGATGCTTATTGCCCGTAAAGCCAGACTCGGGTCCTTTTTCTCACACCCTGTCTCAAACCTCACAAGGTACACTGTATCACTTATGAGGCTTCTATTGAGAAAGATGGAGATCTATCAGGATGCACTCTACTCAAGAGAATTCTCCATCAAGGGAGAGAAGACAACCTATCCTCTTACAAAGAAAGACATATTCCTTCTTTTACTCTTCTTCCTTCTTTTCATAGGTATCGTTATATGGAAAAAGATGAGTTGAGAAGAATAATGCTCTCAAGAATCAAAGGTTATGAGAGAAAGAAGGAAGCGGGAGAAGAAATCGTCAAAGCCCTCATGGAGAATGAAGAGTACATCAATGCCGATACAATCCTCGCTTTCTCTCCCCTTATGACCGAGCCTGACATATCGTGTCTGCTTTTAGACTGGAGAGTACTTCTTCCATACATTGAAGACGGAGAGATGAAATTCTCAAGAGGGAAAGCCGTTAAGTCATCCCTCGGTGTGAAGCTTGTTAAAGACGGAAAGGAAGAGGACTATGAAAAAGCGGTAATCCTCACTCCCCTCCTCGCTTATGACAGCTTTAACTACCGTCTCGGGCGTGGCGGCGGTTACTACGACAGATATATAAGGAAAAACAGACACAGGCTCTACTCGATCGGAGTTGCATTCAAAGTATCATATATGGAGGAAATCCCCCATGATTTCCTTGACGAGAAACTTGATGAAATCATCGCAAGATAGTCCATTTTGACAAAAAACGTCGGTAACTCTGCTTATAATAGTGGAGGCATCAATGAACAATTTAAAAGAACTCTTCAGAATAAGGAGAAACATACGCGACTCGGTCTTTTCAAAGATGGTGAAAAGTCCCAAGTACCTGAAAAGAATTTACCTCTCCCTGCACCCAGAGGACAGCGAAGTAAGAGAAGAAGACCTTCATCTTATTACATCCGAACCGGTGTTTCTCGGAGGAGTAATCCAGGACTGCTGCTTCACAGTAAGTAGAAAGAAGGCCATCTTCATCGAAGTTCAGTCAACGCCCTGTTCTCTTCTCCCCGAGAGGATGATCTGTTACTGGGCACACAATATTCATAAGATCAATCCGGAGTACGGCAAATTCCAATACTCAAGAAACGGTACAAAAATGCCGGAGTATGAATTCTGGACAATCTATGTCGGAGAGGCGGCGGAAATGATGACTGAGAACTTATACCTTGGAGGGGAAAAAGAGTTAAAAGACGGCACACTGAATATTTCACTCAAAGTGAAAACCGAATATAATACAATCGGTTATGTGAATGAGTATTGTGTTTTCTCACGTATCTACAGAGAGAATCTGAAAAAGTACAGAGGAAACCAGCTGAAGGTTGTTAAAGAAACGCTCAAAGAAGCGCTGGAACAGGAAATATTGAAAGAATTCCTGGAAGAACATATGGAAGAGGTTGCAGAGATTATGTCAGCTATGGATGAATACAATTTTGAGATGTATCTTAAAGGTTTAACAGAAAATGCAGAGAAAAGAGGAAGAGCTGTGGAAAAAAACAACGCTGCGTCCAAGTTCAAGGCCGTACTGGAAGAGAAGGGTTTCTCCGAGAGTGAAATCAATCAGATCATTAAAAGCTACCGCATGAAGTAAGTACAATCCCGGGCTCTTCTACTCCTTGGCGAAGACGCTCCATCGCACTCACTGCACCTTTCTTTGATTAATTTGAACTCATCATCACCTTGCTTCGAGAAAACAAAAAGAAGTTTCTCCTGTCAATACTGAAAGAACATATATAAGAGGGGACAAATATCATGACAGCGTTGGATGAATACAATTTTGAGATGTATCTTAAAGGTTTAACTGAAAATGCAGAGAATAAAGGGATAGAGATAGGTATAGAAAGAGGAAGAGTCGAAGGACTTGAAGAAGGTATAGAAAGAGGAAGAGCTGTAGAAAAGAACAACGCTGCGTCCATGTTCAAGACCATACTGGAAAAGAAGGGTTTCTCCGAGAGTGAAATCAATCAGATCATTAAAAGCTACCGGATGATGTGAAAGAGAAATCCCCGGGGCTTTTACTCCGGGGACTGGGTGTTATGTTAAGATTCAATCTCTTTTTTAGTTGATTTTAACCTCAATTCTACCTCTCTGGGACTTCTGAGTCTTTGGAAGAGTGATCTTAAGGATACCATCCTTTGTCTCTCCCTTGATATTCTCTTCATCTACATCATCAGGAAGTGTGAAGGAACGTGTAAAGCTCGGGCGGGAGATCTCTCTGATAAGATAGCTTCTCTCCTCTTTCTTCTCGTCTTTCCTGTCTTCTTCATTAGCCTTCTTGAGGTCCTTTGTAGTAGAGATAGTCAAGACGTGCTTCTCAACACCTACCGAGATATCTTTCTCATCGTAGCCTGCTACTTCAGCTTCAATCTCATAGCTGTCTGCCTTTTCATATACATCGACTGCCGGGATCTTTGCACTGTAGTAGTTGTCTCCGAAGATATCGTTGAAGAGTGAGTCGATTCCATTAAGTGTCGGGTTTGTTCTATTAATATAATATTTCATTTTTTGTTCTCCTTGCAGCTTTTTCCGCTACACTTATACATTTGAAACAACCGTGCCAATTTTATGTATTTCTATATAAAATAGCATTTTAGATTGTTTTGCCTGATTGTTTGTTCTGTCTTATAATTGTGTCTTTTTGACACATTCGGCTGAAAACAAGTTCAAAAGGGGACAAAACGACACAGATGAGAAACTCAACCCCGAAAAAGAGTCATTTTGACTCAATGTACGACAACACGCTCTCACGCAATCTCTCGTCAGATATGTAACTGACATCTCCATCCTCGACAACGGCGACGGAGAAATTGACAGAGAGGAAGCTGTCCTCCGCGATAAGATAGTATTCCACGCTGTCACCCTTTATGAGGATGATCGGTCCAAGAGATGGAAATTTTGCCGAAAGGCTTTCCGCTTTTTCCTTTGTTATTCTTTCTATAGTCATTGCTTCATTATGCGGGATAAGAGTCCGAATAGGAAAGAAGAAGTTTGATTTTATTTATAGCCTTTGGAAGCGCTGTGTATATGCTCTCCGCATCCCCGGAGAGATTTTCGCCGTATATACTCATTACGGGAAGAATGTCCTTCCTCTTCTTCAGCTCTTCCCGGGAAAGAGAGTGCTTCTCCTTCTTCCATTTGCACTCTTTATAGACAGGATCTCCGTTCTTGTCGAGAGTGACGGCAGAGCCGAAGAGACGGCACACCATGCTGCGTCCTTCATAGAGGGAGCAGTGCTCCGCCTTATCCTTATTATATAAAGGGCAGCCGGGTGAGGTCTTATCAGCTGCGTCAAGAGAAGCGAGTATTTCACTCTCTCTCTTTTCGTTTATTATGAACCATGCCGCGACTTCAGCCTCTTCCTCCGTCAATACCGGAAGGTAGTGACAGCAGCATTCACCGCATGCTTCAGTGCAGTGAACGCCGAAAGAAGCACAGAAAGTTTTCTCACTCTCATCGAGGAGATTATACACTTCGATTAGTTTATTTATTCTTTCACCTGTTACCGTTGATGAAAGAGAAGAAAGCTTGTCATCTGAAATCATTGACATGGTTTTTACACCAAATGGAAAGAGAAAAACAAGTGGATTTTTAGATAAATCTCAATTTTTTCATTCCTTTCTTTACATATACCACAGCACGAGTTATATGAGAGTGATATTATTGCCTTTTTGTTTTCCTTCATTCAAAATATACGGGCTATGAACATAATAATCTTGGGCGCAGGAAGACGGGGCATAAGACTTGCCAGGCATCTTGTGCAGGAAAAAAAGTCAGTAGTCATAATCGACACATCTCAGGAGAGGTGTCAGCAGGTTTCAACGAAGCTCGACTGCATGGCCATATGCGGCAGTGCAACGGATCTTTCCGTCTTGAATGAAGCGGGAGCAGCGGATGCAGAAGCAATCATCGCCGTCACGGACAGCGACGAAGTCAACCTCGTTGCATGCGGAATCGCATCATCGAACTTTCCGAAGGCGAAAACAATCGCGGCAATCAGGTCGATATCGTACCTGGGGAATCAGAACAACGGCAGGGGAAAGAGGATTCTCGGTATTAACCATATAGTGAACCCAGAGGAAGAGGCTGCAAAACGTATGACAAGCGTCATAAAGTCAGGCCTCTTTTCCGATATAATATCATTCGATGATGCAGAGTTCGTTCTCTTCAGAGTCACTATCACATCATCCACACCGTTTGTCGAGAAGACACTCATCGAGATGAAGAAGGAGCTCCAGGGAGAGTACATAATAATCGGCATAAGACGCGGCAGCAAGATTCTTACTCCTAACGGCAACACTATTCTCAAGAGCGGTGATGAAATAGCAATAATGGCCGAAGAAGACGACGCAGAGAAGGTCTTCCATGCTCTCTCGAACGAGAAGAAGAATGTCAAACTGAGGAGAATGATCTCCGTCGGAGGCACCAGAATATGCCGCTACCTCTTCTCTAACCTCGGAAAGAGAATGCTCAGAAGAATGACGCTCATCGAGAAGGACGCAAAGATATGTCAGGAATTCTCGGAGGAATTTCCGGAGGTTCTCACCATCAATGAATCGATTACGGACGAAACGATATGGGAGGACGAAAGGATCAGCAAGGCCGATTTGATGATCTCCGTCACGGAGAATGACGAGTTGAACATCATTACGGCGTCCTATGCGAAGAGAATCGGAACGAAAAAGACAATGGCCCTCCTCAAGACCAACCCGAACTATATACAGTTCTCGGCCAACATGGATATCGACGTCACGGTAAGTACAACGGAAGCGACCGTTGATGCAATAATGAAGTTCCTCAGAGGAGAGAGCGTCGTTACACTGCACTCAATCTTCAATGGAGAACTTGAAGTCTATGAATATGTTCTCAGCGATACTTTCCCGCACATCGGAAAAGCCCTCATGAATGTAGACCTCAAAGGAAAATGCCTTATAGCAGGAGTCAAGCGTGAAAACGACAGCGTCAGCTTCGTCCCGAACGGCGCCTATGAATTCAAGGCGGGGGACACCGTCCTTGTCGCATGCATCCACGAAAACTATGACTCCGTTACGGAATTATTTCGATGAAAACGATTAACTTTAAATCTGTATTGAAACTTCTGGCATATATCTTCATTCTGGTTGCTCTCTTTATGCTCATTCCGACGGGAATTGCAGTCTACCGTGGAGAAACAGAATCTCTCAAAGCGTTTCTGATCACACTCGGAAGTATGGCTCTGGTCTGTCTTCTTATTTTGCTTCACCCCGGAATAAAACACGAGGAGATAAAGATCAGCGTCAAGGAAAGCTATCTCTTCGTCACACTCGTATGGGTGTGCATATCATTCTTCGGAGCCCTTCCGCTCTATATATGCCGCTCTTACCCGACTTTCGCAGGATGTTACTTCGAGATCATGAGCGGCTTCACTACAACGGGAGCCACAGCCCTGGACAACATCGAGGCGTGCTCGAAGTCGATACTCTTCTGGCGTAACATTACAAACTGGATAGGAGGAATGGGAATCGTCGTACTCTTCGTCGCTGTCCTTCCCGCATTCGGCGCCAAGGGCACGGCTCTCTACGGAGCGGAGTCCGTCGGGCCGACAAAGGACAAGCTCACCCCGAAGATCAGACACACCGCACTCGCCCTGTGGCTCATATACTTCGCCCTCTCCGTTCTCCAGACAATTCTCCTTCTCCTGGGAGGCCTTGATCTCTTCAACGCACTCACAGTCACATTCGGAACAATGGGTGCTGCGGGCTACTCTCCTACAAACTACTCCATCCAGTCATACAATTCATCATATGTGGAATGGGTCTGTACTATATTCATGTTCCTTGCAGGAGCAAACTTCGCACTCTATTTCAAGCTCATCAAGGGACAGTTCAAGAAGGTTGCGCGTGACGGGGAGACGCGAGTCTACTTCGGCATTGTACTTGTCGCATCACTCTCCATTGCCCTCAATTTGATGATAAAGAGCGGGGTGAATATCATAGAGGCGGTAAGACTGGGATTTTTCCATGTAATATCGTACATAACGACGACAGGCTTCTATTCAACGAATATAAACAGGTGGCCCGTCTTCAGCCAGCTCATACTCTTTCTTGTCTCGTTCGTCGGCGGCTGCGCAGGGTCTGCGGGAGGCGGTGTCAAGGTCATAAGAATCGCGGCCATCTTCAAAGTCGGTACAACTTCCATTAAGAAAAGACTCCACCAAAATGCAGTGACGGCAATTAAGATCGGTGACGATACCCTCTCGGACGGCGTCGTCAGTTCGATATGCGGCTTTATCGGGCTCTATTTCATCACGTTCTTCGTCGGCTCGGTAATCGTATCGCTCTCGGGGCAGGATGCTTTGACGTGCATATCATCAACAATTCTTACGCTCGGGAACATCGGTCTCGGAATCGGAGGAATAGGAATAGACTTCTCCTTCTCGGTATACCCCGACTGGACACTCTATGTCTTCTCGTTCTTGATGCTTGTCGGAAGACTCGAGCTCTTCACGGTCTATTCGCTCTTCACACGTGACTTCTGGCGTAATTAGTCAAAGCTTCTCAATAACACACTCGTGCTTTTTACTCTTCTTGTCGTAGTTGACGGCGACAAGGAGGATATTGTCTGTATATCCCTTGATCGAGTCCGGATAATTCCTGCTCTTTATCTGGTCTATGGCACTCCCTCTATCCTTATTCCACTTGAGTTCAACAAGAAGCGCGGGATAACGTGTTATGTATTTTGGCTTCGGAATGAAGACAATGTCGGCAAAACCCTTACCGGACGGAAGTTCACGGATGGGCTTGAAATAGTATTTTCTCGCGGAAAGATATGCCAGCGACAGAACAGAGGAGAGGGAATTCTCATCGTTATATTTGATATTCGAAGCGTTCCCGTCATGAATTCTTTCCACTTCTTCTGCCACTCTCTCTCCATCCATATCGAGTGTGGCTTCAAGAATGGAATCTGATTCCTTCATAAAGGAGATTACATCCTCCCAATCATTGCTCTCCACTGCATATCCCATCTCCTCTCTTATCTCTTCGTTGGGGATGAATGCCGTCTCTCTCTCATCGTTGTAGCCGAGATACCCCAGGTGGATGAGATATGTAAGAACGTTATCCTTACTCGATATGCTTATCGTATCATTCTTGAATGTCTTCGGATTAACGAGAACTTCCCCGCCGGAGATCATTGTTATTATGTCTTCCTTAAGGCCCGAGAAGTTCATTGCGATCAAAGGAACAATGAGATCGATGCTTGATGTTTCAGACCAATAGCTCCTGAATTTCCCGCTGAGCATGACACCGACAACAGAGCGCGGATTGTAGATATTTAAGCCGTCGACAAGGTATCCATCATACCAGCGTCTGACTTCCTCATAGTCAACACCATATTTATGGGAAAGAGCTTTCACTTCATCTTCATTGAATCCTGTATATTCAGCAAAAGGTCCGGCATCAAGAATGGTATATTCATTGAAGTTGTTGAGCGCGGACTGTGTTTTCTCTTTCTTGATAGGGAGAATCCCTGTCAAATAAGCAAGAGCTATGTATTTAGTCGGTTCTATCCCTTTGAATAATCCCCTCAGGAATGAGATGTATTCTTCCTGCACTTTATTATTTTTGGCATCATCACGGATGAGAACGTCCCATTCATCGATGATGAAAACGAATTTGCTGCCCGTTTTGTTATTAATTCTTGACAACACTTCAGGTAGCGATTTGTCCTCATTATTGACTTGTTCCGGGTAATATTCTTTCAATTCATTGATTATCGAGCTTTCGATATAGGGAATAACTCTCTCGACGTCACCGGCGGGATTTATGCACCATTGGACATCCAAATGAATGACATCATATTTATTGAGATGTTTTTTGTAGTCAGCGGATGAGCCTATTTCAAGAGTGGAGAACAAGGAGTCTGAGTCCGCCCCTCTCGAGTAATAAGCTGCAATCATGTTGGCTGTCATAGACTTACCGAAGCGGCGGGGACGGCTGTTGCATATGAATGCGTCAGTAGAAGAAATGATACTGTTTGTGAAATTAATCAGACCACTTTTGTCTTCATATATGCGTGCCCTCAGGGATGCAAGAAATGCTGAATTGTCCGGATTAACAAATCTTCCCATTTTTTACCTCTAAAACCACATCACCCTATCATAATAACTCGTAAACTCATTTTGAAATAGAAAGAATTGATTTCTTAAACATCAAGGCAAAAAAAATGGGCAACCCACTCCGGTGCCTTTGCTCCTCAGAACGGATTGCATCT
>CAVHKW010000087.1:0-4020 GCA_963636745.1 uncultured Oscillospiraceae bacterium
CTCGATTCGGTCAACACAATCGCCCGTTTCTCGTACGGCAATGTAAACCTTATGAGCGGCATCCAGCTTATTCCCGTTATGATAGGACTCTTCGGATTCCCGGAAATCATCAAGGCGTTCAAGCTTCAGGATGATGACAACATCATAAAGGCAAGTAAGTTCGAGATAAAGGAAGGCTTCAGACTCATCAGAAAGGATACTCTTGCGATTTTGAGATCAACTGCCATCGGTGTCGGCGTCGGAATCATTCCGGGCGTTGGTGAAGATACGGCAGGCTGGCTCTCATACTGGGCTACAAAGAGTCTTTCCTCCCCAGAAGAGCAGGAGACATTTGGTAAGGGCAACCCGAGAGGCGTCATATCTGTCGAGGCGGGAAACAACGCATGTATCGGCGGCGCCATTATTCCTGTACTCTCGCTTGCCGTCCCGGGAAGTGCACCGGCAGCAGTTCTTCTTGCTGCATTCTATATGCACGGCTACCGCCCAGGTCCGCTTTTGATGACAGAGTCCCCGTCATTTTTGTACAGCGTATGTATCTATATTGCCATCGCGGCATTCGTCATGTGGGTTCTGGCTCTCATTCTCTCGAAGGGAACTGTAAAGATCCTCGGTGTTCCGAAGAAATATCTGATGCCTGCAATCTATACGCTTTGTGTAATCGGATCCTATTTGATCAATTACAACATGTTCGACGTTAAGGTTGTCTTCATTTTCGGTCTCCTGGGAACCGTTCTTTCAATACTGCACTTCCCGTCGGCACCGTTCCTGTTGGGTGTAATCCTCGGTTCGATGTGTGATTCCAACCTCAGACGTGCCCTCACGCTCTCCGACGGCTCCATAGCACCGCTCTTCACAAGACCGATCTGTATATTCTTCCTGATCCTTATTGTGGCGATGATTCTTGCACAGCTTGGAGTATTCAAGAAGCTCATGAGGAAAAAAGCATGATAGATAAGGTAGACGGGATCAACTACGCGCCTGTTTCCACGGGAAAGGTGATAAAGACTGTTGAAGATGGTGTTTTCGCCTTTTCCGTCATAGGTCTTGACCATGGCCATATCTACGCCATGGCCAACGGCTTGACGGAGGCCGGTGCCGGAATAAGGAAGGTATACGATCCTGATGAAAAGAAGGTTGATGCATTCCTGGAAAAGTTTCCTCAGGCTGAGAGAGCCTCTTCGATTGATGAAATACTCTCCGACGGTACGATTCAGCTTGTTGCATCTGCAATCAGACCCGATAAGCGCGCATCTCTCGGCATAAGAGCGATGAAGAGCGGCCTTCACTTCTTTTGTGACAAGCCCGGGCTTCTCAAGAGAGAGGAGCTTGAAGAGGTTAAAAGAGTACAGAAGGAGACAAAGCGCTGGTACATGGTCTATTTCGGAGAGAGAGTGCATGTTGAGGGTGCTGTATGTGCCGAGCGTCTCATCAAAGAGGGAAAGCTCGGAAAGGTAATCAGCGTAACGATTCTCGCCCCGCATAGACTCAATAAGCCGTCACGACCCGAGTGGTTCTTCGACCCGGAAAAGAACGGTACGATACTCGGCGACATAGGATCTCATCAATTCGAGCAGCTCTTATCATACACGGGAGCTGAAAGCGGCAGAGTAGAGTACAGCAGAGAAGTCAACTATGCTAATCCCGACCATCCACTGTTCAAGGATTACGGAGAGGCCGTAGTCTCATTCGATAACGGCGCCGCGGGCTATGTGAGAGTCGACTGGTTCACCCCCGATGGACTTTCGGCATGGGGCGACGGCAGAGTCTTCATAGTCGGAACGAAGGCGACAGTCGAAATAAGAAAGTACATAAATGTCGGCGTAAACAACAGTGGAGACAATGTCTTCTTTGTCGATAAGGATGGAGAGCATTACATATCGGCAGCGGGAAAGGAAGGTTTTCCTTTCTTCGGAGAGTTTATACTCGACTGTATCAACGGCAGTGAGACATGTATGACACAGAGCCATGTGTTCGAGAGCATGAGGCTGACGATCGAGGCTCATGAAAAGGCGGAAGGTAACAATGAGTGAGAAAACTTTTGGATTCGGAATTATCGGAACTGGAGCTATCGCCCGCATTCACGCGAAGGCGATAAGTGAGATAAAAGATGCTTCTCTTGTCGCTGTATACGATATAGTGGAGGAGAAGGCAGAGTCTTTCGCCCAGGAGTATGGTGCAAAGAGCTATTCATCCCTTGAGGAGTTTCTTTCCGACGCCAGCCTCGATATCGTAACGATCACGACACCGTCGGGGGCGCATCTAGAGCCGGCATTGAGTGCAATAGAGCACAGGAAAAATGTAATCATCGAAAAGCCTATGGAGATAACAACAGAGCGTATAGATCTTCTTATAGCTAAGGCTAAGGAGTACGGTGTAGTACTCTCGGGAGTCTTCCAGTCAAGATTCCATGAGGCACCGCTTCTTATAAAGAAGGCTATCGACGAAGGACGATTCGGAAAGATATCTCTCATAGATGCCCAGATCAAGTGGTACCGCTCGCAGGAGTATTATGACTGCGTCCCGTGGCGCGGTACATGGAAACTCGACGGAGGAGGAGCATTGATGAATCAGGGAATTCATGCAATAGATCTCCTCTGCTGGTTCGGCGGTAAGGTGAAGAATGTCTCATCGCGTACTGCAACTCTCGGTCACAGCAATATCGAAGTGGAGGACACAGCTTCCGCCGTATTGGAGTTCGAGAGCGGGGCTCTCGGTGTTATCGAGGGAACGACATGCTGCTATCCGGGTTTTCTGAAGAGAATAGAGATTGCGGGAACAGATGGAAGCGCGGTTCTTGAAGAGGAGAGCCTCAAGTGCTGGTCTTTCAAGAGGGAGAGTGAAGAGGACGAGAAGATAAGAGAGAAGTTCCTCAACTATACTGCAACAGGCGGCGGGGCGTCAGACCCCGGAGCAATCGGCTGGCACGGCCACAGAAAGGTCTTCGAGAATGTCATCGCTGCACTCAAAAACGGCACAACTCCCTCGATTACAGGAGAGGAGGCTCGTAAGAGCGTCCAGCTGATCGAAGCTGTTTATAAGAGCAGCAGAGAACATAGGAGCATTGAATTATGAAATACGGGTTCTGCACAGGATTTGCTACAGAGCCTCTGTGGCTCATAAAGAAGGATATGTTGGAGTGTATTCTTCTTTCGGGCTATGACTATGCAGAGCTCCCTGTTATGTCTTTTTCAGAGATGGATGAGGAGACGTTCTCATCCACTCTCTCTTCTTTCTCCTTCCCCGTTGCATGCAACCTCTTTCCGGGAACTATCCCTCTCGTAGACAAGGAGAAGGATATAGGTAAAATCAGGGATTATCTCGATATTGCATTTACAAGGTGTAATATCCTCGGCATAAAGGAGACTGTCTTCGGAAGCGGTAAGGCGAGAAGCTACAACAGCAGTGCAATGACTAAAGAAGAAGCTATGGACAGCCTCAAAGAGACAATAGAGAAGGCTGTGATCCCGAAGGCGGAGGAGTACGGTATAACGGTTCTTATAGAGCCTTTAAAAAGAGATGAGTGCAACCTTATAAATACGGTTGAAGAGGGATATTCACTCTCTCTTGAATTCAATAATCCCTCATTGCGGTTAATGGCCGATATATATCATATGGAGTCGAACGGAGAGGATATAAGCTCTCTTGAGGAGGCGTATGAGAGAATAGATCACATACATATAGCGGGAAGAGAGCGAGATCTCGCAACAACGCTCTCCAATCCTTATATATTAAGTGCCATAGCCCTCCTTAAAGGGAAAGGTTACGACAAGTCGATATCCTTCGAAACAACCTTCGGCGATATTTCCCCGGCTCTCGTAAAACTCAAAACTCTTATTTGAAGTGCCTTTAAAGGCCTCCGTTCTGGCTTCTGTATGTATCGAGAGCGTCCTTTACAGTCTTCTCCATCACGGACACCGCTTCATCTATGTCCTTTCCGTTTATGACATCGACGACGTTCTTCTGGAATGAATAGTAGATAGTGTAGGCGGATGGAAGCCATACGTTGACCATCCTGTCACT
>CAVHKW010000087.1:4588-9542 GCA_963636745.1 uncultured Oscillospiraceae bacterium
GTGTTATCGTCAGCAAGGATTGGAGCGAGGGCTGTCATATCATCAATGGTTACCGGTGCCGATACTCCCTTTTTATCGAATGCTGTTTTATTGTAGTAGTAGAGGAGGGCCGATGCATTGAACGGGAGAGCTATCGTCCCTCTTTGAGACGTAAAACTCCTCAGTGCCTGGGGAAGTATTGACGACGTGTCGAATCCGAGCTCCTCGAGAGTTACTGTTTTATCGAGATTATTCATGTCGATGGCGGCCGTTGCGTCCATCATTGCGATATCGGGAAGAGTGGAGGTTCCGGATGCTGCATTGACCTTGGTAAGTACATCATTTGCCTTCCCCTGGTAGACCGCATCGATATATATTCCCTTCTCTTCTCCGATAGTTGAGTTGAATTCCTCAACTATCTCCTCGAATGCTGATAGTGCATCGCCCTGGCTTGAGTGCCAGATGGTGACCTTTTCTTTTCCGTCTTCCTTTGTTCCCATTGCAAAGAGCAGTGATGATAAGACCAATACAATTAGAAGTGTCAGCAGCTTTTTCATATTTTCCCCTTATTTCCTTGTAAGTGTTTCCTCGATTCCCTTTTTAGTGAGGGCGAGGATTATGATGAACGGCAGTGTTATTACCGCGATTGTTGCCATCAATACTCCTTTCTCCCCGCTTTCCTGTGCTCCTATCATCGAGAGTGCTATCTGCACAGTACGGGACGAAGCCCTGTTTGTTACAAGAAGCGGCCACAGGTAACTGTTGAATGAAGTAATGAGTGTCTGGATGAAGACGGTCATTATTACTGACTGTGACATCGGAGAGAGTATGTAGATCATATATTTAATGTCCCCCGCACCGTCGATCTGACACGCCTCATATTCCTCCCGTCCCATTGCCTTGAAGTAGCCGATGAGAAGAAGCATCTGTGATGCACTGAATAGAGAAGGGATTATGATTCCGAGGTGTGTGTCGAGGAGTCCGAGGGAGGAAACCGTTCTGTAATTCTGATAGAGAATGGCATCGGAGGGAATGAAAAGCGTTAAAACAAGGATGGAGAAGATAACCCTTTTCCCTTTGAATGAGAGATGTGTGAATGTAAATGCTGCAAGTATTGCGGTCACTGTTCTTATCGAAGCCTGTAGAAGGCTAGTCACAATAGAGTTCATGAGATAGAGAGAGAAGTTCCTTGTCGAGAGGGCCTTCTTATAGTTTGACCATACAGGGTGGGAGGGAAGTACTCTCAGCTCATTGAAATCTTTTACGCTGAAGAGCGACGAGGAGAAGATATAGAATACGGGAAAGAGTATGATCAGCGAGAGAACGACAAGAAGCACCACTCTCACGATCTTTCGTATCTTATCCTTAGTTTTCACGCCTGAGCCTCCTCGAATAGAAGACCATGAAGATGATGACAGCATAGAGGATGAGGGACGAGAGAGTATTCTGGACAGCTCTGTTGCCGCTCCGGAAAGCCTCCGTATAGTAATAGAACATTACGGTCTCGGTACTTCTGTAAGGTCCTCCCTCCGTCAATATGATGACCGGGGCCGATATTAAAAGCGCATCCTTTACGGCAAGAAATATGGTGACAAGCACGGTATGCTTCACCTGGGGAAGCTCTATCGAGAAGAAAAGTCTTTCTCCTCCGGCCCCATCCATACGTGCCGCCTCTATTATGCTTTTGTCAATCGATCTGAATGAACAGAGAAGAAGAATGTAATCGAGTCCGAAGTCGAGTGCGACACCGAGAAAGACAAGCGTCATCATGGCACCACGCTCCGTTGTTATTCCTCCGAATGATGTATTGAGTAAATTGTTGATTACACTGCTCTTTCCTCTGAAAAGCTCCTTGAATGTAATTGAATAAGCCGAAAGAGAGAGAGCAAGCGGCATGAAGAAGATAAATTCCGGGATGGAAGAATGTCTGCTTTTCCTCCTTGTGAGGGACGCGGCTGAGAGTGTAAGAAACGTATTGAGGGGTACAAAGAGAATCGTGAAGACTAATGTATTCTTTACTGAATTGAGAAAAGAAGGATCAGAGAACAGAACCTTGTAGTTGTCAAAAAAAGCAAAGCCCGTAATCTTGTCCTGATTGCTGACTCTCAAGAATGATTCGACGACTGCCGACAGAGATGGGTATATATAGAAAACAAGGCTCAAAAGCACAGCTGGAAGTAGAAATAAGTATGCTTTTCCTGTTTCTTTTCTCATAACGTTAAGAAATATAGAAGAAAGAAAACGTCACGTCAAGCATATAAAGCCAAATAATTATATATAGCACAAACAAATATGTGACATAATAAAACTTAACGTTAAGTTAAGTTTTGTAAGGTTATAATGATAAAATAACGTGTAGACGATTCGGTGATTATGCTATAAAATAGCTTTATATCAAATTATTGAGGGGAGAGCTGCAGTGAACAAGCAGGAACTGGCGACAAAGATATGGTCGACTGCAAATGAATTACGCAAGAATATAAAAGCAAGCGAATATAAAGATTATATCCTCGGATTTATGTTTTATAAGTACCTATGCGACAAGGAGGTTGACTACCTTCATGATCTTGATGGTGAGATCGATGATTTGAAGGATGTTGACGATAAGATTAAATCCAAATTTAAGGATGATATCGGGTATTTCATCTCCTATGACAATCTCTTCCATGTATGGAAGGAGTCCGGTATAAGTCTAGGGGCAAAGCAGGTTGCCGAGGCATTGGATGATTTCTATTTAAATCTCA
Source organism: uncultured Oscillospiraceae bacterium (assembly GCA_963636745.1). Taxonomy (GTDB): domain Bacteria; phylum Spirochaetota; class Spirochaetia; order Sphaerochaetales; family Sphaerochaetaceae; genus Ornithospirochaeta. The sequence continues at coordinate 7,312 of CAVHKW010000087.1, forward strand.
ATGGAAAATACAAAAGGGTTTTTGACAAGGTTTTCAGTGCACTGCAGAAAGGGCTTTCAAGGTTCGGAGAAGAAAACGCGGGATCCAGAGACAAAGCCGTCAGAGATATTGTCGATCTTGTCGATAATATACCTCCGACAAGCCGTAACTATGACGTTTTGGGTTATATCTACGAGTATTTGATCCAGCAGTTCTCGAGTGAGGCAAAGAAGGACGGTGCTTTTTATACTCCTCATCAGATTACATCGATGATGTCGCGTATTCTTGCAGAGAGGCTTAAGGACCGTGACAGAGTCGCTGTCTATGACCCGACTGTTGGCTCGGGTGGTCTTCTTCTTAATATAGGTAAAGAGATCGGAAAATACGTCCCTTCGGATAACATAAGCTACTACGGACAGGAGTTGATTACCGAAACTGCCAATCTTGCGAAAATGAACCTCTTCATGCAGGGAATACCTGTTCAGAATATTACAATGCGTAATGCTGATACCCTTGACGATGACTGGCCTTATTTTGATGAAAAGACTTCTTATGCGCCTCTTTTTGTCGATGCTGTCGTATCGAATCCGCCGTATTCAGTTCACTACAAGCCGGAAGATCATCAGACGGATGAGAGGTTTAAGGGTTACGGGCTTGCTCCTGCCGGTAAGGCTGACTATGCATTTCTTCTGCACTGTCTTTACCACATAAAGAACGATGGAGTGATGGCTATCGTCCTCCCGCACGGAGTTTTATTCCGCGGTGACAGCGAAGGTGAAATACGTAAGAATCTTGTTCTTAATCATAATATTGAAACGATTATCGGACTTCCGTCCCAGCTGTTCTTTGCAACTCCCATAGCAGTTATAGTCATGATTCTTTCAAAGAACCGCCAGTCGGATGATATTCTTTTCATTGATGCCTCCCAGTCATTCAAGAAAGAAAAGAAGCAGAATGTACTGTCGGCAAGCGATGTCCAGAGAATATGCGATACCGTGGCCGCCCGGAAGGATGTTCCTCACTATGCTCATCTTGCATCATTGGATGAAATAAAGGCGAATGATTACAACCTTAATATCCCACGATATGTTTCGGCCTCTCTTCATGAACAGCCGTATGATATCTACTCGGTGATGACGGGGAAAGTATCGGATGAGGAGCTTGCATCATTCTCTCATATATGGAAAGAGTTCCCGTCATTATGTGATAAGCTTGTAGAGAAAGGAGAGGAATACAATAATTTCCTCGATGTCGACATAAAGGAAACGGTTTTCTCTGATCCGGATGTGAAGTCATTCCTTTCTTCTTTTAACGAAAGAACAAGTGAGTTCAGGAGCTTCCTGACAAAGACTCTTGTTAGTAGGGATGCAACATCAAAAGTTTATGATGAAATTACAGCTGAAATCTTTGATGAGTATTCAGATCTTTCTTTAGTTGATGTGTACAGCATTTTTCAGGCTTTTGTAGATAATTGGGATATCATCGATGATGATCTCTCGAGACTTGAAAAGGAAGGCTGGAAGATCTGCAGTGAGACCGAACCCAATATGATTGTAAAGAAGGATTCGAAGACAAAGAAGACGCATGAAGAGCAGAAGGGCTGGAAAGGTAAGATAATACCGTTTGACTTTGTCAAGAAAGAATTCTTCTCATCAGATTATGAAGAAATGGCCCGCTTGACCGCAGAAGCAGATAAAAAGGCCGGAGAGAGTGAAGAAATCTGGGAATGTATGGATGAAGATTCGAAGGCACTTGTTTCAAAGGAAGATGACGAAACTGCCTTTGATACCAATAAGTTCAAATCTGCGATAAAGAGCGGACAGCTAGAAAAGGAAGCAGTAGAGAGCCTTAAAGCAATACAAGACTGTGTTACTAAAGAAAAAGCTTTTAATAAGAAGGTGACGGCAATTGCTACCGGACTGGACGATAAAGCCAAAGAGAAGGTTGAGACTTTGAAGGATGATGAGATCAATGTTCTTCTTGAAGCGAAATGGGTTACCCCGATAGTCGATGCCGTCAACAATGCCGCCGAGAATGTTATTAGCGGTTTTGTCTCAGATTTTGAAGCTTTGAAGAAGAAGTATTCAGACCCGATGGCAGACTTATCATCAAAGATCCAGGACACCACAGATGAGCTGAAGGGAATGCTTGATAAGCTATGCGGTAACGATATCGACATGACAGCAATAGATATGCTCTTGGAGGAACTCTAGTGGACAGCAAAGCTAAAGCTCCGATGATTAGATTTGAAG
>CAVHKW010000088.1:0-2306 GCA_963636745.1 uncultured Oscillospiraceae bacterium
GTATTACAATGATTTATCTCTCATATTATTTACAGATATTTTGATTTAATATCGATACGGAAATTCATAAGAAGAAATTAATATAATAACTAAGAACAATCAGTATCATATTAACTCTATTGTATATTTAAGAGTAAATTACAAGAAACATAACAAAAACCCCCACTCGCCTCTTGATAAAGCGTACCATGAGGGGGCCGAATTTTAAGATAAATCTTAAAACAAATATTAAAATGTACTATTTCAAGAACTCAGGAATTGCTCCTCTGTTATTGAAGATCTTACGCTGCTGGGAGTCAAGAATCTTCTTGCGCATTCTGATGGAGAGCGGAGTAACTTCTACAAGCTCATCATCTTTAATGAACTGAATAGCCTCTTCCAGACTAGGCTTCACAACAGGGGTGAGAGCAACAGCCTCATCCTTGCCTGCAGCCCTGAGGTTTGTAAGTTTCTTTGTTCTTGTCGGGTTGATTAAAAGATCAAGTTCCTTATTTCTCTCTCCTACAACCTGCCCTTCATATACAGGATCTCCCGGTACTATGAAGAAACGACCTCTGTCCTCGAGTTCCCAGATGCCGTACGCGACTGCAGTCCCCTGTCTGTCACATACGAGAGAGCCGGACTGTCTGTCGGGGAAATCGCCCTTATAAGGCTCATAGCCTTTAATAAGTGTATTCATAACACCGAGTCCTCTTGTGTCCGTCAGGAACTCATCTCTGTATCCTATGAGGCCTCTAGCGGGGATCTCGAACTCGATCTTAACTCTGTTTCCTGCCGTATACTCGAGATTATTCATGACAGCCTTACGTCTTCCGAGTTTCTCCATGACAGTACCGCTGAATTCCTCCGGACAGTCTATATAAAGATACTCGATAGGCTCTGTTTTATTGCCGTTTTCGTCCTTCTTGAAGATTATATGAGGTCGCCCTACGCTGAGTTCGAAGCCGTCCCTTCTCATCTCCTCTACGATGATTGCCATCTGGAATTCACCTCTGCCTTTGACAGTGAAGGTATCATCAGGATTCTTTTCTATTTTGATAGAAACATTCTTCAAGGCTTCCTTCTGAAGTCTTTCCCATATCTTTGCACCTGTTACAGCTTTTCCTTCTGTTCCTGCCAAAGGAGAAGTATTCTGACAGAAGAGCATACTGACAGTAGGTTCATCTACCTTGATTCTCGGTAATGCTTTTATCTCTTCCCTTGTACAGATGGTGTCGCCGATGGAAACATCACTTACTCCGCTGAGGACGATAATATCGCCGGGTTCGACATCGTCTGTCTCCTTGAATGTCGGGCCGTCATAGCTCTGGAGTCTTGTTACTCTCAACGGCTCTTCCTTATCTTCCTTGATACATATAAGCTGATCGTTTGTGCTTGCCGTGCCGTTAATAACCTTACCTACGGCAAGACGACCGAGGAAGTCCGAATAAGATAGATCCGATACGAGCATCTGGAACGGTTCTTCGTCATCATACTGAGGAGCCGGTATATAATCCAAAATAGCATCAAGAAGCGGATAGAGATTGTCACCGACACTCTCGGGAGAGAGGCCGCAGCGTCCGTCTCTTCCGTTAGCATAGAAGACGGGGACCTCAAGCATATTCTCGTCGTCGCTGAGCTCTAGAAGAAGATCATATACTTCATCTAAAACCTCTTCTGCTCTTGCGTCAGGACGATCTATCTTGTTGATTACAACAATTACAGGAAGACTCTTCTTCAAAGCCTTCTCGAGAACAAATCTTGTCTGGGGAAGAGGTCCCTCTGCAGCGTCTACAAGGAGAACAACTCCGTCGACCATACTCAAACCTCTCTCGACCTCTCCTCCGAAATCGGCATGGCCGGGAGTATCGATAATGTTGATTTTAACGCCTTTCCAGTGAATGGCACAGTTCTTGGCGCTGATTGTGATGCCGCGTTCCCTCTCGATATCGCCGGAATCCATAATCCTTTCCTGGCCGTTGTCCTTTAGAGCCAGTCCGCTCTGCTTGAAGAGAGCGTCAACAAGAGTTGTCTTACCATGGTCAACATGTGCAATGATTGCAATGTTTCTTATTTTATCATTTGTCTTAATCATCTTTTATTCCGAAAAGTAATATAAACCAAAGATAAAATAATTTAAACACCTTTTATTCATTATAAAGCAAAGAAATGATGATTTTAAATCCAGTATTATGATTGAGAGAGGGAATGTCCGTATCCTGAAAAGAGGCACAAAAAAAAGCTGGCGACGACCTACTCTCCCGGAGACAAGCTCCAGTACCATCGGCGAAGAAGCGTTTTACTTCCGTGTTCGGGATGGGAACGGG
>CAVHKW010000089.1:0-13812 GCA_963636745.1 uncultured Oscillospiraceae bacterium
ACGGAAGACAGGTTGAAACCAAGGCTGTGGCCTAGGTCATCCGCACAGGTCGAAAGATTTTCGACGGTTTCTTCTGCGAGGCCGCTTATGTTCTCATAGTGAAGATAGAAGGTTGAGCGGTTGACTCCGGCCTTTCTGCAGACATCCGTGATTGATATGTATTCATAATCTTTCTCGTCAAGAAGGAGAATGAAGGCCTCATTCATCGTCCGGGCGGTATTGAAATATCTGCTCTCGGCTTTTGTCACATCGTCTCCCTTATCTTCCGCATACTTTCTTCGCGAGTTCTATAATCTCGTAAGAGTATTTCTCCTTACTCTTCTTCATTATCTTAGTGTAGAGAGGATAGTTCAATCCCATTGCCACCATTCCGATAAGGCCATAATTATTCCCGCGATTCTTCCGTTTGATTTACTCTCTCCGATCACTCCCATGGAGAGGCACATCCCGAGTCCGAATACAAGAGAGGATAATATTCCGAAGGAGTAGGCGAAAACTACGGCGGGAAGTTTTGCTTTCCTATCGAGTTTCCTGAGTGCATACAACTCGGAGTGATAATCCTTTGCGATAGATTCTGCGATAATCTTGTCTGTATCCATTCTGGCTCCTATTTATTGATGGCGATCCTGTACATAAGTCCGAGTGAGCCGTAAATGCTGTTTTTCGAGAAATCTGATTTGACGAACTTGTATGTCGATTGACTGCCGTCAGTCTCTTGGGTGAGAGTCGGGAAGAGATCCAGGTTTCCGTTTACACCGATAAAGAGAGAGAATTGATCGTTGATGTTGTATCTTGCTTCGAGGCCTCCCGAGAGTGTGAACTTCACGATAGAGCTGATATTGCAGCCGAGCCCTAATCCTCCGCCGAGCCCGAGACGGTTGAAATCGTGATTGTACCAGGCCATGACGGGGATATTTACATTGAAGTCGTTTGTAACTGTTAACCCATCGGTCTTTGTCAGTTTGATGTGATGATGTCACTCCCGATCTGCACTCCGAATCCCTTATATAGATCCAGGTTGATATGTTAAGAAAGTGTTCGCCCTTCTCTTACATCACTATGCCGCTGTCGCTTGTTCTCTACGTGTGAAGGGATGAAAATGTATTGAGAAACAGCCGGAAAAGAGAGCTATCCGTTGACGGCGGTGTCAATGGATTTTGTGATATCCTCAATCGTGCGATGTGAACTGAACGGAAAATTGTTCAATTCAACCCGTACTCTGCTGCATACATGCTGCAGGCTGCGGCAAAGTCGCTCCCTCGGAACTCTTTGATGTGCTCCTGGTAGTCGTGCGTTTCATAGGAATTCAAAGCCAGAGATATCATACCGACAGAAATATTCGAGCAGTGGCTTGCAACACGCTTATAGTTCATCAAAAGCTCATTGAGGTAAAGTCCGGAATCGAAGGAACACTCACCATCCTGGAGACGCTGAATGTGGTTGACCTTTATCCTGCTGCAGAGTGCATCGATTGTCTGCTCAAGCGCCTCCACGCGGGCTGCAGGCATGATGTTGTTGCTTGTATACCCGTCAAATGAAAGCTTGATGATTTCCTTAAGGGCTTTTTGCAGAACAGAGAGCTCCTTAGCGGCAATGGCTGAGAGAGTTATGGCTTTGGCGTGACGTTCCTTTGCGAGCTCTGAGAGATTGACTGCATGGTCTGAGAGTCTCTCGAAATCGGAAATGGTATGAAGATATTTACTTACTTCCGCATTCTGCTCACGTGTCAGCTCCCTTTGTGTGATTTTCAGCATGTAGGAGTTCAGCTTGTCTTCGTAGATGTCCACGATGTTCTCGTTTTCCTGTATGGAGGTATAGCCATCCTCATTGTAATCATCCTGGAGTGCGATGGCCGAGTGGAGATTCTGACGCGCGAGAGAGAGCATGTCCAGTACAACGATTTTACACTGCTCGATTGCAAGGGCGGGATGTTGAACAAGCCTCTCTTCCAGAAGTTCAAGTTTCTTCATTCTGCTGTCCACGACCTTTTTCTCCGGGATCATGTGTTCCAGAATACGCACAAGAAGCGGAAGAAGAGGTAGAAGCAGTAGGACCGTCACCAGCCTGAAGAGCGTGTTCAGGAGCGCGATATCCACAGAAGACAAAGTTCTTTTCATGAACGAAAAGTTCACAAATGCACAGAGGACGTAAAACGGCACCGCAATCAATACCACTCCTATGGCGGAGGAGAGGAGATAAAAGAGCGATGCCTGTTTTCCCTTTGCCGATGCCCCGACAGCCGCAAGGAGCACAGGAACAGCTGCACCGATGGAAATACCCATAATCAAAGGAAACACAACATCAAAGCTCAAGTTGCCGGCCATGGCAAGGGCCTGGAGGATTCCGACCGCAGCGGATGCACTCTGAAGAACTGCCGTAAAGAGTGTTCCTGCTGCAATTCCCAGGAGGGGATTGGAAAAGCTTGTCAGTATTTCTATGAAGGTTTCATTTTCCTGGAGAGGGTGGACTGCAGAACTCATCACAGACATTCCTACCATAAGAACGGAAAAACCTATCAGAATGTTCCCGAGATGCCGGTACTCCTGCCTCTTCGAGACCATTATGAATAATATTCCCACCAGCGCGGTAACAGCTGTCAGAGATGTGCTGGAGAATATTTCCGTCCACCCCGATGATTCGCCTATACTTGAAAGGCACAATAACCAGCCTGTGGCACTTGTTCCGAGAATCGCCCCGAGGATTACGCTGATTGCCTGCTTCAGCGACATGACTCCTGCGTTCACAAAACCGATCACCATGACGGAGGTCGCAGATGAGGACTGGATTACTGCAGTTACCCCGGCACCGAAGAGGACACCTTTCGGGGCACTTCCCGTCAGCTGATACAAAACAATTTCCAGCCTGCTTCCTGCAACCTGCTTGAGATTATCCCCCATAAGGTTCATCCCGAAAAGGAACAGTGCAATACCACTGATGAGTTCTGCGATGTTGCTTAATGTCATATCCGCATATCCTCCCAATACAGCCCGGGCTGCAAGAAATTCAGTACCTAGCCGTAGCAGCGCTCGATCCAGATTACGTAAGCGCGGAGGAGAGCAGAAGGCTTTGTGAATTAAGTTCATTCTGTTGTGTTTCAATACAGAAAGGCAAGAGCTCCAATCGTTTTTTGTTGCTGCCGCCGTCTCCTCTGAAGTAGGTGTCCGGCTGTATACACTTTCTTGTCGTGATAATGCAAAGAAGGAAGAGATTGAGAGTGGGAGCTGTGCCTGCAGCGGGAAATGACAACCGCTTTCAACTATGGTATATGAAAACGGCACGGCCGGGATTTGTCGAAGAGGCCGGCCCCGGGGATTTAAAAAAAAGAAGTGACCCCCCTAAGAAGAAATTGCAGAGTCGTGAATTCGGCTCAATACCCGGGATTAGAGAAAAACACGGCATCAAGCTTTAGCACATGCAACAACGGAGACCGCTTATCTACGGCGTAGTGTATTCATGCCGCGCCCGTTGTCCGTAAAGATGTCAAAATATGCTTTGCGTGTTTGCTGTTACAGGGTACATAATGAAATATCTTCTTACATAAGGAAAATGGTCATTATGAATATTCATATCACCAGGAAAAACGCAACTGCATTCTATGCTGTGATTCAGGCTCTCTATTTCTTCATGCTCGCCATGGTTAACGTCTATGCCTCGGCGTACCTTCTCAACCGTGGTTTCAGAAATTCGCAGATTGGTATTATTCTCGGCATCGGCAACCTCGGCGCAGTTGGAATCCGACTGCTCTCCGCATCTGTAATTACACGTACGGGAATACGTATAGGCAGTTTGATGATCGGAATGAGTGTGACTATTGTGCTTCTCTCCCTGGCGCTCTTGCTGTTACCGCTCTATGGCGTTGCTTTCTCTGTGGTATATGTTCTTGTATTCATGCTCGTGCAGGCTATGACGTCGTCTGTCAATTCGCTCTACCGCGGGTATCATGAAGCGGGGACGAAAATCAACTTCAGTGCGGCACGGGGCTTCGGCTCTGCGGCGTATTCCATTTCGAGCCTGTCGGTGGGCCTGGTTGTTCAAAGATTCTCGCCTGATATCCTCCCCGGTCTCTATATTGTGCCGTGCATCCTTCTCGGCATAGTTGTTTTCATCTTCAATGCACCAAACGTTACGGAACAGTCGTCGAATATGACGAAACGCGAGAAGCGCATCTTCATGCGTGAGTATCCGCAGTTTTATCTGTTCTTTGCCGGTGCGTTCTGCCTTTCAGTCACAAACGGATTTACTGAGACTTACCTCCTGCAGATCATCCAGCGTGTCGGAGGCGGCAGCTCGAACCTGGGTGTCGCAGTCTTTATCTCCGCCATGATGGAACTTCCTGCTATGCTCATCTACCGCCGTTTTGCCGATAGAGTAGGGAACCGCAGACTTCTTGCTTTTGCTGCCTTGTTGTGGGCTCTGAAAAATTTCCTGATAATGCTTGCGCCGAACGTGTACCTCATATATGCGGCTGAGTTGATACAATTCGGAGGGTACGCGATGTATGTTCCCGCAGGGGTCAGGTATGTTGCACACACACTGCCGGAAAGCGCGTTTCTCAAAGGACAGTCACTTGTTGACAGTGCATTTACAGCTGGGTGTCTTGTCGCGAGCTTTGTCGGAGGTCCGATGATAGATCTCGTGGGGCTGGGGCCGACTTTGTGCGGTGTCCAGATATTCTCCGTCGGAGGTGTAATACTCTTTTCGTCTGCAATGAGAAAGAGCCTTAATATGTTCCCGTCGGAAGTCGGGAAAGGCGCAGGACACGAGAGCTAAAAAGTCAGTTCGTTTATTTCCGGAACAAGCTTTATGAGTTGTGACTTGTAGTAATCTATCTTCTTGTCAGCATCCGGTCCTTTTCTACGTATCGTGCGGCGGAGTAAACGCATATAGCCGATAATCCTGGCTTTGTTTTCAACTTCAGCAATGCGGGCTTCATCTGTTGTTCCGAGATACATTGTAAGGGCTCTTCTCCAGAATTCCGATGCTGTGTCAAAAGGAATCTTCAGAAACTGCATTATTGCATCATGATCAAGTTCGCCGAAGCCTACAAAGGCATTGAACATCGAGCCAAATTCAAATATCGGATGGCCGACGCAGAGAGTGTCCATGTCGATAAGAAGCGCCTCTCCGTCACGCACCATAACATTGTTCGTATGATAATCGCCGTGGAGCATCGTCTCCCGCTCGGGGACAGCTTCCACCATTGCATAGAGCTTATTTCCGATTTCTTCAGGTAAATAGTCTTTATCGAATTCAGCCCAGCTTAAGGCAACGTCCTTCATGTCCGGCATGTCACCGGGTTTTACATGTGTGCTGTGAATCTGCTTCAGCATATCGACAAAGTATTTAAGGGGGACATCCAAGTGCTCGGGATCCTTTTTTATAAGTTTTGAAAGAGATGTTGCTTCAAGAAGTTCCATGACAGTGCCGTAACTTTCTCCGACACGGACCACATCATAAGGAATTGCCGTGTTGATTCCGAGAACAAGAGCCTTGCGTGCCAGTTCACGCTCTCTTTTAATTTCCGGAAGAGCATCTGAGTTAAAGTACACTTTTACGATAGTCTCGGCATCATAACGGTACACAGCACCGTTCGACCCTCTTCCTATTATTTCGCAGCCTTCCACAGAAAGAATGCGGTATGCTTTCTGCACAGTCAGCATTTCAGTAAAACCGGTCATGTTTAAGATGTCGTAGACCTCGGATGAAACGTTTATCATTGTCAAATCCGGCGCTTTCTTACGCAGCTTCAAAATAACACGGAGGCCGGCACTGGAGATATATTCAAGATCTTTGGCATCAAGTACAATCGGAGCGCCTTTAGCCGCCTCATATTCTTCATTTATTTTATTTTCAATTTCAGCTGCATTAGCAGAAGTTATACTTCCGCTCAGGCTAATTGTTACTTCATTACTCATATTCTGATCTCTCCTCAGTGTATTATACACAATCTAAAGATAACTCTCGAGAAAAAAGATGCCGTTTTCCGTGCTCTTCTACCGAGTCTTTCCGGAACGAGACAACCTCTCAGGCTCTGAAGACAGCTGAATTCTCACGCATGCACGACTTGAGAACACAGGAAACGAGGCCTCGGCTCCTGAAATACGTCAGAAAGGCTCTCCCGGTAATTTCATGAATGACGATCGGGAATATCTTCAAAGACTGCCTGGATCAATCCCTTATATTCCTGCCATGCCAGAGTATCGGAAAGTTCTTTTGTATAGTTCAAGATAGAAAAGTAATACCATTTGTGTTCAACAGGATCTTTCTGGTTGAAATTCTGCCACAGAGCATGACCTTCCTTTTTCCACATCAGGTAGATTGAACGCATGTTCGACAACTTATCGCCCAGAAAGAGAGTTTTTATGTCGATATCGTCCGTATTTCCGAGAACTTCCAGAGCTTCCTCTTTACGTACTTTCCAGGTAATTTCCTCCGGAAGCTCTTTTCTTTTATTTTCCGTCTCGGATGCCACTAACTCTGCAACTCTTTTTCCGAATTCTTTTTCAATCTCCTGGATTTTCACTTCGGTGTCTTCTACAACATCATGAAGTGCAGCGGCTGCAATAACCTCCTCTTTTGTTGTTATGGATCCCACAACAGCAGCTACCTCAACAGGGTGAAGTATGTAAGGAAGAGTAGACGCCTTTCTTTTCATTCCATTATGAACATTTGCGGCATAAATAATTGCTCTTTCAACTAAGCCCACAATATTATCCTCGCTTTAACCCTTTTAAAGGGTTTGTTATAATTAACACTTTTATGCAACTTTTACAATGTCAAAAACCGCTAATTCGTAAGGATCTGTCCTTGACCGGACGGGAGATGATACATCATTATTTAGGACATGAATATAATCGTTACGGCATAGTCCGGACGAATTGAAACGATAAGCTTTTTGATAAGGTGATTATTGAAAATGAAGAAGTTATACATACCAAGAAGAAACCCCGACCAGGACAGGATGAACAGGGAATTTGATGTCCTCTTTGAAATGCAGGATAATTTTGAGTCATGGTTCCCGTTCGACCCCGATTATACAGAAGAAGACAAGAAGGATGCTTTCGAGACTTTTGCAAGAGCACTCCTCAACTTATCGATTGCGGAATATTCGGAATGGGAATATGACTATTTGAACTGGCTCTGTCCGAGGGTTGAAGAGGAGGGACGTTACAAGAACGCACTCGAGTATATACGCCGTAAACTCATGATGGAATACGACCCTCTTTTAAGAAGCTTCTTTGATGAGCCTGATTACTACGACGAAGAAGATGACGAGGAGTAGAAATAAGCAGTCTTCACATAACACAATACGTAATTGAGACTTACGGGTGTTCTGCTTGTCTGATGGATGCAGAGAGTGTTTCTGCCCCTTCTTGGAAGAAGTGATATGCCGTCACCGGAGGAATTCTTCTGTGGCTTCAACTACTTCAAAAACTTTTTGAAGTCAACTTCAAGGCCGCTTCAAAACAGTCTTGAAGTTTTAAAAGAGGAAGAACTACAGCACGATATCAGGATTGGTTCTGTACACCTTTCGATTTTTGTTCTTTTCCTCCTCAAGATACCCTTTCTCTACAAGGCCTCCGAGAATTTTCTTTCTGAAATAACTTGAGTCGCTTATTCCGACATATGAAGCTATCTCCCCCGGCTGCCACTTACCGTAATGACAGTAGGAGAGTATCTTTCTGTCATAGTCCGAGACTTTCTCGAGAGAGATGAAATCAATAATCGGCATTATGCCCGTATCGACTCCTTCTTCGTATGTCAAATCCGGAAGAACAAGCGAAAAATGGGAAGACGAGGAGTAGATGAAAGGTTTGTGTTTTATATCGACATCGGCATAAGCCTCGATTATCTTGTCAAAACCTGTTCCTCTTGCTTCCATCATGTTGCAGAGTACAAGGATATCGGTAATCAACGGATTTCTTCGTGTTGAGAGATACTGTGAAAGATTATAAGTCTTTTCGATCGGTTCTCCCTGAAAGAAGCTTCCCGGACTTGAAATCTCAAGTCTGTCTTTGAACATGTCTATTTGTATCTGGGTTCCAAGAAGAAAGTAATTGCGGTGCGCCACGGCATTGACGACACCTTCAAACAGGGCCCTCTGTGGATAGGCATCAAGATTCTCTCTTCCTCTGTCCTTTTTTATGAGGGTATGATTCATCCTCTGGTCAATGAATGTGAGGACGAATTCAATTGTGTCGATGATATTTCCCTGGTATTTCTTTGCTACGGCAATCCTGTCGGTGCCTTTTGTCAGTCCGGAGAAAATCGAGCACTGAACGGCAGTTCTTTCTCCTTCGTAATTGTCCATGAAGAGGACGGCTCCTGCTTTCAGCATATTCCTGTTATTGAAGAAATGGACAGCCTTCAGCTCTTTGTCGGAGAGCTCCTTTCCATCATTATGTTCACTGTAGTAATTAAGCAGCTTTGAGAATGAGGAACGATTATATTCAATTCCCGTGTCGGTGGAATCGTATTGAGTGTCCCGGTTTGAAACGAACATATCTCGCATCTCTTCGTAATCGGCTTCGTTTGTATATCCTCCACGACGCATGAAAATTCCGTAGAGCCCTTTATATTTCAGGATGATTGGTTTTTCCGTGGCCTCGTGAACGGTAATTTTAATGATGCAGAGTTCCCTTCCGTTATTCTCATAAGGAACAAAATCTATCTCGATCGGAGGGTAGGGGTAGAGGTACTCATTGATTTGATTGGTGAAGAAAATACGCTCGTTGTCTGCCTCGCTATGGTCAAAGCCGATAAGCTTATTTGTCTTGTCTTCGACCCCGATATACATCGTGCCGCCCTTTGCATTGGCAAATCCGGGAATCGTCTTAAGCCACCCGATTATGTCGCTGCGGTTCAAACGGGCCTTTGTCTCCATTTTGAAAGACTCATACTTATCTGTTTCAACAATATCTTCAAGGTACATTATTTCCAACCCTTATAAGCTTCAATAACTTATTGAAGTCTACTTCAAAAACTTTTTGAAGTCAACTTCAAGACAACTTCAAAAGATTCTTGAAGTTTTTGAACAAGATTAATCAATAGGATGCGTCAGTGTGTGCTGTTACATGTTAACAGGGGATTTATTGCCGCTGTTGTAATGACACTGTGTTGCCGACTGCTTTATCAAAACCTATTCTGTTGGCAGATGGAGCTATGGGCATGGCAACAACAAAATTGAACATCAGAATAGACAGAGACGTTAAAGAATAGGCTGAGAAATTAGTTCTGTAAAACAGGCGGCGAAATCACCCGTGGCCTAACAGCATTGATAGGAGAAAAGATGAGAACGGTAAATATAAAGTCCCCGGCGGTCAACCGGGGCTTAGTTAGAGTTGTCTTACAGGGCGTATGTAGTTATAGGAATTACGTTTTACGGATTCCTGCTTGCCATCGGAGAAATTCTGGCTCCATGCGTTGAACTTCCTTGCATCCCCTGTTACGTCATTATTCTCCGAGCTTGCCCAGTAATTATCCTTTCTGAAATTGCCGAGTCCTTTCTTCTGGAGATTCTCGTACATGAGATTGAGCTCATCCTTACTTGGAATATACCAGTCGTCTTTACCGTTTATATTCTTCTTCCATACATAGTCAGACATCGGAGGATACTGTCTGTTTCTGTTCTCGAGAAGCAATTCTGTATTCTTCTTTCCTTCCCCTATACCGTATTTGGTACCGTAGTTGTCGGAGGAGAAGCATCCCCATTCGACGGGTGATGAAATATCATCCTTCGCAGCTTCAAGATAGCGCCAGCCGCATTCCGATGATTTCAATCCGTCCTTGTTGCCGCTTTCGTTATCGGCATCAACATCGTAGAAGATATATCCACCTTCGGGCCCGATATCGCCGACTTCGTAGTCTCTCCATTCGGCAACAAGCGTTATGTTCTGTGTAACCGATGCGTTGAAATCATATTCTTTCCCTTCGAGAGCCCAGCATTTGAAGGTTTTGTATTGTTCTTTGCTTGTCGGAGTTGTTTTCGGTCTGTATGCTTTCCCTCCCGCGACTATTTTCTCATTGTAGTAGGGTTCACCATTTAAATAGAATGCAACTTCAAATCCATTCAGTGTCCATCTTGCAGAGAGTGTTTTATCGGATTCAACCGGGGTGGAGAAGCTGTATTCTCTACTCGAGTCGTCAACCCAGCCCTGAAATGCATAGCTGTCTTTCGTCGGAGTATCAGGTTTTCGTACCGTCTCTCCTTTCTTCACCCTCTGAGAAGCAACATAGGATCCTCCGTCGGTATTGAACTTTACTGTATAGTACTCGTATTTACTCCATACAGCCGTCAGTGTCATATTTGAAGAGACGGTCTCGATATCGAAATCGAATGCTGTGTTGTCCTCCTTTGTCCAGTAGACAAAGTACTCTCCGTCTTTCTTCGGATCATCGGGCTTTGTAAGTTTATCCCATTTCTTGACAGTCGTTGTGAAATTATTAGTGCCGTTTCCATAGACAAAAGTTACCGTATATATTCCGTAATTCTCTTTCCAGAGAGCTTTCAGCGTTATATTGGAAGATACTGTGTCGTTATCGAAATCGAATATTGAGTTTGTGTCGCTTCGGATCCAGTTTTCAAAATCATAACCGGCTCTTACCGGTGCGTCAGGCTTTTTAACTTTTTCTCCTTTGGCAACAACCTCTGAGGTAACAGCAGAGCCTCCTGCGGAATCGAATGTGACAGTGTAATATTGAGTTGCCGACTCAGCCTGCCAATCTGCATAGAGAACTATGTCTTCAGTTACGGTGTCGGTATCGAAATCGAAGTATGTGTAGCCATCCTCTTCGAGTTTGAGCCATCCGAAGAAGATATAATCTTTGTATGTCGGGTCTTCTGGCTTCTTTACTTTTCCACCCTTTTCAACTGTCTGAGACTTTACTTCCGAACCTCCGTCGGAAGCGAAGAAGACGGTGACGTAAGTAGTGGCAACACTCCACTCCGCCTTCAATGTGATATTAGAAGAGACAGTCTCGCTCTCGAAGGAAAAGAGACTGCCGTCACTTTTGTACCAGCCTCTGAAATCTGATCCCTCTTTGGTCGGTGTCTCCGGCTTTGTGCAGTAACTCCCTTCCTTGACCATCAGGGCCTCGACATAAGAGCCCCCGTTGGAATTGAAGTTGACGATATATGCTTTCTGTCTATCGGAATCGCATGAGATAAGTAAGCAGATGACAAGAAGAAATGTAAATATCAGAAAAGTTTTTGATTTCATGGATGCTCCTGTTCTTTCAAAATCAAACCCGGCAATAGTAGCACAAAGCAAAGCTTTGTTTCAAAGGCTTTTATAAGAAAATCCGAGAGGGCGGATTTTAAGTCTTCCCGATTACCTTCTTATAGGGAGAGAGCATACCCTTGTCCTTCTTCATGAAGTTCTTGTTTCTCATGAGAGACCCCTTAGGAGAGAGCGCAATCATCTTTCCTCTCTCCTCCTGCGGGAAATCATAGAAGTTGTTTTCCCTGTAGAATTTGTGGTCGTCCTTCATGATACCCCTCATCACCCATATGAGGTTGCGGAATATCTTCATGCCGCCGACACCGTAGAAGGAGCGGGGCTTTGTATATCCGTGTTCAAGGCCATACGAGAGGTTAAGGGATAGGTTTTCTATTCCTTTCCTGTCTTTTGCGAGTCCCGGGAGGTAATTTCTGCCGGCATCACTTCTTTCTTCAAGAATTGTCCTGAGATTATCTTCATTTTTCTTCAATTATGTATTGACATATGTCTTAGCATGAAAAGTTGTTTTCTCTTGATATTTTCTCTTTCGATACAGCTATAATTATGTGTTGAACAAATTTGAGGACGGAATGCTTAAGATATATTACGGAGAGCCCACACAGGATAATTATATATTCAATCCAGAAGCCTATTTTGATAATATCTATGAGGATGGATGGATTACGGACGAGACAACAAAACAGATGATTAAAGATATTGATAAGTCTGAAGTTGTTTCGGCAGGAATAATCGATAGCCCGTTCCTGGGCCCCATACCTCCAATTCGCCTATCCGGAGGCGTCAAGACACTCATACTTATGAATTATGATAACGACCATATGTTCAACGCTTCATTCTGCGGAGACAACTGCGCCGACTGGATTCTCCGTCTCGGTAGAGAGAAGGATTTGACTATTAGACTGGGGTATTTGATGAACTTCGGAGACGGAGAGTTCGATATCGAAATCGTTAACCTTAATAAAGTTGTCCATTCGAAGAGGGAACTTATAGAGAGTGTCCTCGACAATGATCTCATTTGAGGGATGAAAGTATGACTGGTAAATACGATATCGAAATATACAACAACAGAGTTCATTACTTTCTTAACGTAAAACGTAATATTACAATCCTTGAAGGCAACAGCGCGACGGGAAAGAGTGAACTTGTACGCCTCATCGAGTCATATGAGGAAAATGGAGCCTCCTCTGGAATTACAATGAAATCTCCTGTCAGATGTACTGTGCTGAATAATATTGACTGGGAGCTGAGGCTGGGTGCGTTGTCTGGCAATATCGTATTCATCGATGAGAGTGCATCTTTTCTTTCGACGAAGAAGTTTGCCTCCCTCCTGAGAGGATCTGACAATTATTTTGTCATTATCACACGTGATGCATTGAAGGCGTTGCCGTACAGTATTGATGAGATATACGGTTTGAAGAGCGAGACAGAGTCGGATAAGTACAGACCTTTCAAGAGGGTCTACAATGAAATGTACCGCCTTGATAATCTTGAGGGGAAGCTTCTTTCTGTCTGAGACAGTGTGATGTTAGATGCGTTGGTTTTTTCCGCTGAGATAAGGGTTTATGATGTACTTTTGTTACTGATGACTCTCAGAAAATGACTTGAGTACTCTCATCCAGCAGCAATTCCTCAAATCTCTCATTGCTCATTTTTGATGATGCCAGAGCTACTGATTTGTCTATGCGTTGACGCGTGTACACTACAACTCTCTCATCCTTGCGTACTTCCTTCATCTTATCTAGCGTAATCATGCCACTTCTGTACATTTGGCAGAGCAGAGAGTCGTTTGATTTAAAACTCACATCGACTGCATCTTTGTTCATGAAAACATTTTTAAGAATCGTATGAGCATTTTTCTGGTAATCATAAGAATCTCTATCCTGTGTGTAGACTGTAATCGATTCAGTATCGGGGTAATACCACGAGAAAATTTCGGCCAGGATGGTTATAGAAATTTCGCCTGCATTCTTCTTTCTTTTACGTCCGCCCTCTGTTTCCGTTACTGTCAGAGGCCAGTTTTTATACATTTCGGCAATCCATGTTCTGTATTCGTCCATATCCAATAGGTCTGGTTTTTCCACATTTCTACGTAAATAGCTCTTCATCGCTCCAAGTGTCGATACCGCGGCCAGTACGATTTGGTATAAATTCCCTTCCTCTTCATTTGCCAAAGAGGCATAGCTCTCTTCAGTAATCAAATAGAGTGGAATGCCGACATTACACAAAGACTCAATATATCTTTCGTGGTATATCGAATCACAGATTTCTTCATAAACCCAAGCAGGAATCAGCACAGTATCATAGTCCATGAGTAGCCTTCTGGCAGTCACACCTGCACGTTCAATCTGCTCAAGAAAGCTTATTGTTGAGTTATCGATGAGGGCAATCTTTGTTTCTCCAGCATATTTCTTATACTCTGGTATATCAAGCATTCTCATTCCCCGTGATTAACCCCAACTCGGCAATCACATTGTTCAGGAAACTCTCGTTTTCCCGATTGTAATTAAGCTCAGGATCCTTCTTGATTCTTTCCTGTATTTTTGCCTCTAGCGCCCCGACATTCAGCACATAT
>CAVHKW010000090.1:0-10181 GCA_963636745.1 uncultured Oscillospiraceae bacterium
GGACACCTACAATGGATGACAAGGAGAGGCAAAAAAAGGTAGGATTCTGGAAGAAAGCAGTAAGTCGTACACTTAACTGGGTACAGACTGAAGAGGAAGTGTGATGCTTGATTTGTTTTACAATCTTGAAGTGGTCGATTATCTGAGACTGCTCCTGGAGACGATTATTCTGACCGTCGTCATCTATAAGTTCTACACGGCCGTTGCCGAGACAAGGGCGAGAGAACTTGCGGCGATAGTTGTGACCCTGATCCTGTTCTACGGGTTTGCATATATTCTCGGACTGAAGGTCATATTGACTGTAATGAAGAAGCTCTTCATTCCCATCATCATGGGCCTTGTAGTTTTCTATACTCCGGAGCTCAGGCGTGCCTTCTCGGGAAACTCGAGGCGTTCGCTTTTCAGAACAAGCCAGACGTCGGCAAGTCAGCTCGACAGCGTTCTCAGCGCATGTACGACGCTTGTCGGGAAGAAGCGTGGTGCCTTGATTATATTCCCCCGTCATACCGACTTGAAGAACATATATGAAACGGGAACGAAGATAAACGCCGATCTCTCGGCAAACCTCATCCTGACCATCTTCGATCACGATACACCTCTCCATGACGGCGCATGTGTAATCTACGGCGGTAAGTGTACCTATGCAGCATGTTATCTTCCGCTCTCGAAGCAGACATCGATCAAGGATACATTCGGAACAAGACACCGTGCAGCTCTCGGCCTCAGCGAGGAGAGTGACGCAGTTATTTTGATCGTATCGGAAGAGACGGGTGCAATTTCTCTTGCTTACAATGCCAACATTTACTACAACCTCGATATAGAAGTCGTCAAGGAAATGCTCCTCTTGCTGCTCTCGGGTAAGGATGTAGTTCCTCAGGATATACAGATAGATAGTAACAAGGAGGATGATAATAATGCAGTCACAGAATAAGTTCACCTCCGTGGTATTCGGCAACTGGGTCGCCAAAGTGCTCTCATTCGTCTTCGCCGTCTGTATCGTAGTCTCCATCAGATTTCTCAATGCCACGGACAGGGTTGTCACGATTCCTCTCACCGTTACGCTTAACGATGACGGAGAGTATACTCCGGTATCATTGGTACCGACTTCAATAGATGTCGTTATTACGGGAAACGAAAGTATCATATATCTAATTGACCCGTCTCTCATAAAAGCCAGTGTCGATTTCTCCGATGTGGGAGAGGCGGGAATAGCGCGTCGTACCGTCATCCTCGAGTATGACAGGGATATATTCGAAGACAACGCACTGACTGTTTCATCGGACCCTCTTACCGTGCGTATTCTCTTTGAAGAGAAGACTCAATGATAAGAATAGGAACGGATATAGCTTTCATTCCTCGTTTTTCCGATCTCTCGAAACATACAAGGGAGCGTATCTTCACGCCTTATGAGCTTGAGAGAGCCGGGGAGAGGGGAAAGAGGGAGAGCGAATATCTGGCATCGCGATTTGCATCGAAAGAGGCCTATTCGAAGGCTCTAGGGAGCGGTTTCTGCGGCATCACGCCTATCGACATCGAGATACGTAATGACGAGTCCGGTGCTCCTTATATTTTGTACAAAGGTGAGAGAGATAATGCGGTCTCTCTCTCGATTTCTCATGATGGTGACTATGCCGTTGCATTTGTGGTGATAGAAGAGAATGAGTAGAGAAGACTGGAAAAGGCCGGAGGTTGTGATGCCTCCCGATAAGAGGAGAATCAAACTTGTAATAAGCTATGACGGCTCTCTTTTTCACGGCTGGCAGGAACAGAAGGGGGAAGTGACGGTACAGCAGACTATAAGAGAGGCTCTTGAATCATTTCTCGGTGAGAAGATTGAGCTCCTGGGGTCGGGTCGTACGGACAGCGGCGTCCATGCTCTGGGACAGGTCGGACACTTCGACACCTCATCATCTCTTCCTTCCGATAAATTCGCCGTTATTCTGAACTCCCGTCTTCCGCAGTCAATCAGAATAATCTCGTCAAATGAGGTGAAAGAGCTCTTTCATGCACGCTATACGGCAATGGCGAGGGAATATTGGTACTTCATCAAATCATTCGGCGATATGCTTCCTTTCGACAGCATGAGATTTACTGCAGTTAAGAGGCTTCCCGACATTGCGCTTTTAAATTCCTATGCTTCTCTCATCGAGGGAACTCATGACTTCACAACCTTCTGCTCTGCCGGGGACATCTGTCCGTCGAAGTTCAGAGACATATATGTATCGAAGTGGAGCGAAGAGAGGGACAGCTTTCTCAGGCCTTTCTTGAAATACAGGGTGGTGGGAAATGCCTTTTTATATCATCAGGTGAGGAGTATGGTCGGCACTATGGTTGAAGCTGCACTTGCTGCTGAGAGCCCTGACGACTTCAAAAAGCGTCTTGAGAGCAGAAAGAGGGAGAATGCACTCAAAACATATCCTTCTCATGGATTATATCTTGCCCGGATCAGCTATGATAAGGACGAATACATGTGGTTTGAGGAAAAGAATGGGCGATAGAACGACGGAAGAATATTTTTTAAAAGTTCTCGATGAGACACTCTCTTCAATAGAAGGGGACAGGCTCGGCGAGTGGCACGAATCTTATGATTACACTGTGATGGACAGTGCGGACGACGAAGAATATAAAGAAGCGCTTTCGTCGTGCCATAAGTGTACGGCATGTTTCAACCGCCGTGTTTATGCAGAGCCCGTATTGAATAAGAATCCTCTCATCCTATTTGTGCTACCATCCCCGGAAGGCGATACTCTTCTCAATGAGGCCTCCTACTCATATTTTACAAAGTGGATCAAGGCCATAGGTCTCTCCATGGAGAGGGTTGCTCTCTCCACATTAATCAAGTGTCCCTCCCCGGAGTTTTCGTCAGATGCGGCAGATAGCTGCAGAGACTACCTGAGAGAGGAGATCAGTATGCTCAAGCCCTCCTCGATTGTTCTTCTCGGTGCGGACACAGCGCGTTATATGCTGAGGCGGAATCTTCCGTTTGACGAAATACGTCTCCACAAATACAAAATCAACGGCATAAAGACATTTGTTACATATACTCCCTTAGAGCTTGTCAAAGACAGATCAAAGCGTACTCTTATATGGGAGGATCTCAAGTTCATTGCTAATAACACGGTGGGTGAGGAGAGTCGAGAGTGAAGTGGGTGGAGGTAATACTTAACGTACCCTTTGACAGGATCTTTACCTACTCGGTCGATGAAACTCTCGAGAAAGAGTCTCTTTTCGGTAAGAGAGTCGTTATCCCGTTCGGACGGGGAGAGAAGACGGGCTTTGTTATCAGGGAGATGGAGAAGATCGAGAATGTTGACTACACGGTGAAAAGCATAAAGAGAGTTATCGACAGCGAGGCGGTCTTCAACGAGGATCTTCTCGACACCGCCATCTGGATGCGCGACATGTATCTCTCTCCTGTCGGCGTTAATCTTCAGGCCATGATTCCGTCCGGAAGGAAAGAGAGCGAGACGGCACCGTTTCCGAGCCGTATGGAGTTCGAGAGAGTTGAAAAGCTGACAGAGGAGCAGGAGAAGGCCCTTGAGACACTCAGAAGCGGAAAAAGCGGACTTTACTACATCTTCGGAGTTACAGGCTCGGGTAAAAGCGAAGTATATCTCAGACGTGCCGAAGATATGATTCATGAGGGAAAGCAGGTTCTCTACCTCGTTCCCGAGATAACCCTGACTCATCAATTAAGCGCTGCCGTCTATTCCCGTTTTTCCGGGCGTGTTGCCATACTCCACTCGGGGCTTACTCCATCGCAGCGTCTCAAGGAGTGGTTCAAAATAAAGAACGGGGAGGTGGACATTGTAATAGGTGCGAGAAGCAGCGTCTTTGCGCCCTTCAGGAACCTCGGGCTTATAATATTGGACGAGGAGCATGAGGGATCATATAAATCGGGATCGGCTCCGAGGTATTCCGCCAGACAAGTTGCGCAGTACAGGGCTCATAAGAATTCTTCCGAGCTAATCATGGGCTCCGCCACCCCGTCCCTCGAGGCATGGAGACTTATCAAGACAAATAAACTAGAAACAATAGTAATGAGAAACAGAGTCGGGGAAGGAAGATTTCCCTCCGTCACGATTCTCGACACGAGAGGTGAGACGAGGAATATAAGTCCCGTTCTCGAGAGCGAGATACGTAAGACAATCGAAAAAAAGCGGGGCGTGATTCTCTTTCTCAACAGACGGGGCTTTACATACGGCTATGTTTGTAAAAGCTGCGGGAGTGTCATCGAGTGTCCTAATTGTTCCGTTTCATTGACCTATCATAAGAGGGACAACCGCCTTGTATGCCATACATGCGGATACTCTACATCTCCGCTTAAAGCCTGCCCCGAATGCGGAAGCAGAGATCTCTCTCCTTCGGGCTTCGGCACAGAAATGGCGGAGGAGGAGGTAAGACAGCTCTTCCCGAAAGCGAGGATAGAGAGACTCGATACCGATATTACAAAAGGAAGCAAGGACAAGAGCCGGGAGATTCTCGATGATTTCAGAGAGGGAAAGATAGATATTCTTCTCGGGACACAGATGATAGCAAAGGGTTTGAACTTTCCTCTTGTATCGCTTGTCGGAATAATAAATGCGGACAGCAGTCTCTCCCTTCCCGATTTTAGAGCAGGAGAGAGAACATTCGACCTGTTGTACCAGGTTGCGGGTAGAGCGGGGCGCTACAGCAGCGACGGGAAGGTCATAATACAGACCAGACAGCCCAACGCTCCGGCAGTGGCCTATGTGGCATTGAATAAAGTTGAGGATTTCTATGACAGGGAGCTCTCCGAGAGAAGAGAAACACTCTTTCCTCCCTATACAAGGCTTGTGAATCTGACGGTGAGAAGTAGGAGTGAGGAGAAGGCGAAGGAGACAGCTGAAAATCTTGAAAAGAAGGCAATCGAGCTCTCCCGGGATAGGGAGGATATCGAAATATTCTCCGCATCAGCATGCCTTATCGAGAAGGTTGCACAGCAGTGGCGCTACCATGTTCTCCTCAGGTCGGAGAGTATTTCGCACCTTCTCTCTTTCACGAAGAATCTCGTGAACAGCTTCACTGTTCCATCTTCCGTTCATCTCGAGATAGATGTGGATCCCGCAAGTCTACTATAGAGCGCTCTCTACTTTGATAAGTCTTACTCCGGCTTCTTCAATGACTGGAGCCGAGAGGAAAAGAATGATGTTCTTTCCCGGTTTGATCACCTTGACTGACTCGACTGTCGTCTCACCTATCTCCCAGATAGAGCGGGTGTAGACTTCGTCTGACGTGTTTTCGACTTCGATTTCAATCACTGTCTTTGTTTTGAAGATTGAGAATGTGGAAGCAGTAAGCTTCACCGGTGTTCCCGTCTCCGTGAAGGCGTAGATGATTCTTTTCTTTCTTATTATGTCGCTCTGAGGATAAGGGCCGTCTATTTCACTGATGACAAAGCTTGTTTTCTCTTCATCATCTTTTTCGACTTCTTTCTTTTCTGTTTCCTCTTCCTCTTCTTTCTTTTCCTCTTCTTGAGCCGGAAGCGGCTCTTTCTCTTCTTTAACTTCCTCTTTCTCTTCCTGAGATTTCTTAAGCTTAGCCTTAGCTTCTTTTATTCTCTGCCCTCCCTTGATGAACATCCAGCTTCTATGGCTGAAGTAGAGGTAGATGAGAATGCCTATGAAACAAAGAATGGTGTACGAGCATGCTCTTCTCAAATCTTCAGAGAGAAGACTTGATGCAATTAAAAGGCAGAAGAGAATGTTCCTGAGGAATGTTGAGAACATTATCGACTTACGGCCGAACGATGTCAGGCCCAGGAGGCCGACAAGCGATATTGTAAAGAGAAAGACCGTCAGGTACGGCAGCATCAGATCCACAGCCTCGAAGACGGAGAAAATAGAATCAAGGTTGAGTCTCCCGATGGAATAGTAATTGCCAAGAGAGAGGTAGATATTCAATGCAATCGAGAGTGGAAGATATATGTAGGTAATTATTCTGAAGAGCCAGAATTTAGGCCGAAGCTGTTTTTTTTCTTTTTTCATGGAAAGTATTTTATTTCCTACTTCTGGTTTTTGCTACAAATAATTATTCTTTTTTGTTAGAGTGAAGTCGTGATTAATTCAAGAGAAGAGCGTGTGGATTTTGTATTGAAAGAGATAAAAAGAACAAAGCCGCATGTCATTGTTATAGATGGGCCTTGTGCCTCTGGTAAGACTACTCTGGTTGATGATTTGAGAAAGAGGATCGATTTCTCCATTGTGAGGATGGATGATTTCTTTCTTCCTCCGGAGTTAAGAACGCTGGAGCGCTGCAGTGAGAAGGGAGGAAATGTCCATTACGAACGCTTTATCGAGGAGATTATAAGACCAATAGAGGAGAAAAGGAGCTTTTCGTACCGTCGTTTCTCCTGCGCTACTCTTTCCTATTCCGGTCTTGTCAATGTAGATATAGAGGGCCTTATAGTCGTTGAAGGAAGCTATTCTCTTCATCCGAAGTTTCCCCCTTATTGGGATCTTTCATTTTTCCTCACTGTGGACGAGGCGGAGCAGATAAGACGTCTTACAATAAGGTCGGGAGAGAAGCTTGATGATTTTCTTACGAAGTGGATTCCTCTCGAGAGAGAGTATTTCGACTCGTTTGACATAGAGAAGAGGGCTTCTTTCATATTGTAGTACTCTTCTTTTTCGTGAAAAAAGCTATTATATTTGCTGTAGGATAAATAAATGGAAAGTGAATCAATCTTGGAAATAGTAAAGATCGGTGATGATATTTTGAGAAAAAAGTGCAGAAGAGTCGATAACTTCGACCCCTCTTTCCGCCTACTGACTCAGGCTATGCTGGCAACTCTCGAGGAAGCTGACGGAGTCGGACTCGCGGCCCCTCAAATCGGAGTCGACGGACGCTTTTTCGTTGTCGATATAAGAGACGGTAGGCAATATGTATTCGTTAATCCCGAGATACTCGAGACAAGCGAGGAACAGGGACCGTACGATGAGGGATGTCTCTCCATCCCCGGTGTCTATCATGATGTTATAAGACCGCTGAGAGTCACGGTGCATGCCCAGGACGAATACGGCAAGGCCTTCACGCTTGAGGCTGACGGGTTACTTGCACGTGTAATTCAGCATGAGAACGATCATTTGAACGGACACCTCTTCATCGACAGGCTCTCCGAGGAGGAGAGGGCAAAGCTCCTGAAAGCTTACGAAAAGAAGAACAGAGGTTCAAAATCCAAGAGGAAGAAGAATTGAGAATATTATTTGCAGCAACAGACAGTATAGCGGTTTCTCTTTTAACCCTCCTTTCCGATAAGGGCCTTGTTGGGGCCGTGTTTACAACCCCCGATGCTCCGAAGAAGAGGGGAAAGGGCTTTGTTCCGACACCTGTCAAAGTCAGGGCGGAGGAGCTGAGACTTCCCGTTTTCACGCCCGAACACCTGAACAGGGCTGAACGTGAGATTGTGAAATCTCTATCTCTCGACTCGCTTCTTTCATTCTCGTACGGGAGGATATTCGGTCCCAAATTTCTTTCGCTGTTCAAATACACGTTCAATGTTCATCCATCGGCACTCCCTCTTTACAGGGGTTGCAGTCCCATCTTCAATGTAATCAGGAACGGAGAGAGGGAAAGTGCGATAACGGTACAGAAGATAGCCCTGGGGATAGACGAGGGCGATATATGGGGTAGTTACCCGCTCCATCTTGATGGAAGAGAGACTTCCGCGAGCCTCGAAGCGGTTATCGCCGAGGAGGCACCGGGCTTTGTCCTCCAGATATTGGAGAGTGCCGGGAGCATCATCCCTTATAAGCAGGTGGGAGAAGCAAGCTACACGGGCTTTATCAAAAAGGATGACGGCAGAATCGACTGGAATGAGAGCGCCGGGCATATACACTCTCTCGTCCGTGCATGTTACCCCTGGCCGAAGGCATGGTGCTTATATAACGGAACACCGTTTATCATAACGGGTGTCGACTCATCGGCATTCCTTCCGTTCGAGCCGTGCAGTGACGAGCCCGGAACGGTAGTCGCAGTCGACAGAAACCGCGGTCTCAAGATCGCAACGGGCGACGGATACCTCTTTGTCAACCGTGTCCTTCCTCCGATGAGAAAGGAGATGGATGCCTTCTCCTATGTGAACGGCGATAAGGCGATAATAGGATCTAGGCTGGAGTAGAGAGACTCTTATACGTCCTGACGAGGTAATAGATAGTAAAGATCAGTGTGATAATGTCCGCTGCGGGGAACGACCATAGTATTCCGTCAAGTCCCATGAAAAGAGGCATTACTACAGGCGGCATCACGCCGGGCACAATCTCTCTCATAATCGATATGGCTGTTGATTCCTTTGCCTTTCCGAGGGTCTGGAGGAAGATGAATGTTCCTTTGTTGATGACAGCGGGAATAATCGCCGAGAGGTATATTCTGAAACACCTTATGGCAAATTGTGTATAGAGCGCACTCTCCATTCCGCCTCCGAAGAGGGAGACGATGTAGGACGGAAATATTTCGACCGGGATGAGAGCAGAAGTCCCCACTATCGCTATGATGAGAAGAACGATGTTCAAAAGCTCTTTTACTCTATCGTTTCTTCCCGCCCCTTTATTGTACCCGACAACGGGAATGGAGCCGGCGGCTGTTCCTATCGCGATCGATGTCACGATCTGGAAGAATACAATGCCCAGAACCGCAAGGGAAATCTGTGAGTATTGAGGATTTGAGAAGACAGAATCAAGCCTGCTGTATTTCGTTTAGCTGTTCTGGACAGAAGCCATGCTGATGACAAGTGCTGCCCGGGAGAGGAAACTTGTAACTCCGAGGGAAAGAAATCTCTTTATGAGCGGGCTATAATGCCGGATCGGCATTACGTCCTGTCGGCGCTTGCCGTCAGACTTGTCCGGTGCGTGGATGATGATCTTCTTGATGTATTCGTTGACAATCGTCTGCGTCAGATCCGTGACATCCACATACTTTTTCGTCAATGCAATGAAAGCGTCCGGATCATCGCCCATTGCCTGCCGCTGCTCGACCCATTCCTCTGTTGTTTCAATTTCTAGCTTCAACCGTTCCTCCTGAAAGCCCTCCACATTGCCGCGGATGTACTTGTGCCTGAATCCGTTCCAGCACCAGCTCCCGCAGTACATCCTCGCGGATATAATACGCCGTGCAATCTCCGCGCCCACTCTTGTATTTGGAGCAGACGTAGTGATCCTGTTTGCCCTCAAAGTTCTTGCAGGTGGCAAAATGGAGTTTGCCGTAGCAGTCTGCGCAATACAGCAGCCCGGAGAACAGTCACTGCCGTTCCGCTTTTGCAGGGCGGTGCTTGTTCTTGCATAGCTCCTGCACTCTGTCCCACTGTGCTTGAGAAACGATGGCCTCCTGCGTATCCTACGATGAACATATCCTTCGGATCATCGCGAATACGCTTTTTCAGCTTGTAGGACTTGGAGTAGGTCTTGAAATTACAGGTGCAGCCGGTGTATTCCTGCCGTTCCAGAATCCCGACGATGGATTGATCCTTCCATCCATACGGATTCTTGGGCAGCGGCTTTCCTTTGCGGCTGGCATACAGAGCCTTGGTTGTGAGAACCTGATCTTGTTCAAGAATCCGGGAAATCTGCTCCGGGCCTTTGCCGTCGATGCAGAGGTCAAAGATGCGCTTGACAACCGGCGCGGCTTCCTCGTCCAGAATCCACTTGTCCTTGTCGTTCGGGTCGCAGCGGTAGCCGTAGGGCGGCTTGCCGAGATGTTTGCCGCTCGTGCCGCGCTGATGCAGTCCTCTAAAAATGCAATATTTCTTGCAAAAATCAAGAGTTATAAGAGCCCGCTTCTGAGGGTTTGTAAAGGCTGTGGATTAGGCGTCAGGGGGTGTGAATAGTAACTGAAAAGACCCTGAGCACGAAAAAATATTTGAAATTTTCATCCGAATCTGCTATAAATACATCTACAACGTGTGGTGTTTCTGCGTAAATCCAGTTGCAGAAACGCCGCATTTTTTTTTGCGGAAATGGGGAAAAGTTTATAAGCAAATCGTGTAGCAGAAATGCGTAAACCCAGATAGCTTCTGGCTTTACGCATTTCTTATTTTTTTGAAAGGAAAGGTGATTTTTATGAAAACTGAAAATCAATTTTTAGGGACGGAGCGTATCGGAAAGCTCATGCAGCAGTACGCCGTCCCCTGCATCATCTCGCTGCTGGTGGGTGCGCTCTATAACATC
>CAVHKW010000091.1:0-3305 GCA_963636745.1 uncultured Oscillospiraceae bacterium
TTTTATTGTTGGCGGTGCTCTGTGTTTTCTCGTCTTTTGCTATGGGTGGTAAGGAAGAGTCCTCTTCTTCCTCTTATAAAATAGGTATATGTAATTATGTAGATGATGCTTCTCTCAACCAGATAGTCTATAATATCAAGAGGGGATTGAAGGAATATGAGGATGCTAACGGCGTCAAAATCGAAATCCTCTACGACAACGCAAACGCAGATGCGAATGTCCTTACACAGATCATATCGAACTTCATAATCGAGAAGGTCGATTTGATGATAGGAGTGGCAACACCTGTTGCAATCCAGATGCAGAATATGACGGAAGAGAACAAGATTCCCGTTGTCTTTGCCGCTGTTTCGGATCCTGTTGGGGCTGGGCTTGTTAATTCTCTTGAAGTCCCCGGAGGAAATGTTACGGGAACAAGCGATTTTCTCGATACCGAGGCTATGATGGATCTTATGTTCGTTCTCGATCCCGGTTTAAAGAAGGTCGGTCTCTTATATGATGCGGGGCAGGATTCATCTGTTACGGCTCTCAGGAGTGCACGCTCTCTTCTCTCCTCACGCGGCGTTGAGATCGTCGAGAAGAGCGGAACGAGCGTTGACGAGATAATTCTTGCTGCATCCTCTCTTATCCTCGACAAGGTTGAAGCTGTCTTCACCCCGAGTGACAACACTGTCATGACAAGTGAGCTCTCGATATATGAAAAGTTTATCGATAACGGTGTCAAACACTATGCGGGAGCAGATTCATTTGCTCTCAACGGAGCTTTCCTCGGCTACGGAGTCGACTACAGCCTACTCGGGTACGAAACGGCTCAGATGGCGCTCGAAATATTAACAGAAGGTAAAACTCCGTCGTCTCTCGGCGTAAGAACTTTCGATAACGGTACGGCAACGATCAACAGAGAGGCCCTTGCTCACTTCGGCTACACGGAAGACGAGCTTACGACTCTTCTCTCTCCGTATTGCACCAAGGTTGTTTTCATCGATACAGCTGAGAGTTTCTGATGAAGGAGATACTCGATTTATTAACAACGGCTCTTGAACTGGGGCTTATAAACTCGCTTGTTGCTCTCGCACTTTTTCTGAGTTACTCGATGCTCAACATATGCGATCTGTCGACAGATGGAGCATTCACACTCGGCGCGGTTGTCGCATCGAGTGTGGCTCTCTCCTCCCATCCTTATCTTGCGGTGTTGGCTGCTCTCGCCGTGGGACTTCTCTCGGGCTTTGTTACGGCATTCATGCAGACAAAGATGGGAATAGACAGTCTTCTCAGCGGCATCATAGTAAATACGGGGCTCTACTCGATCAACATCGCCATTATGAACGGCTCGAGTATTCTCAATCTCAATAAGGCCGAGACGATATATACAAAGGGGAAGACTCTCTTCGAGGGAACTGCTCTCTTTGATTACTACAAAGTGATTGTCTCATTTGTCTTTGTTCTTGTTGTCATTGTCTTTCTTGTTCTCTTCTTGAGAACGAGGCTCGGTCTTGCAATAAGAGCAACGGGTGACAACAGGGAGATGGTATCCTCCTCTTCGATCAATCCCGTTTTCACGACGATCACAGGACTCTGCATCTCGTCGTCTTTCACAGCTCTCTCGGGAGCACTTCTCTCATTCAGCCAGAAGAGCGTGAATGTCAATATCGGAAGCGGTATGGTGACGATAGCGCTTGCGTCCCTTCTTATCGGGAGAACCTTCATGGGTAAGGGAAGTCTACTCCGGCGTGCCATCGGAGTTGTTCTCGGCTCTATCATCTTCCGCCTTGTTTATACAATAGCGCTCCGCTTCTCGCTTCCTGCTTACTCGCTCAAGCTTGTCTCGTCGCTCATTGTAACGGCAGCAATCTTCATTCCTTACTTCAAGAAGAAACTTCCCGAGTACAAACGTGTAATGGAGAGTCGAAATGCTTGAACTTATTAACGTTTCAAAAACATTCAATAAAGGTAATCCTTTCGAGAAGAAAGCTCTCGACGGTATTAATTTAAAAGTAAACGACGGCGATTTCATCCCGATCATCGGAGCCAACGGTGCGGGTAAATCGACGCTCTTCGGCGCCATTGCCGGCTCCTTTCTTACCGATACGGGCCGTATAATACTTGATGGCGACGATATAACAATGATGCCTTCTCATAAACGCAGCCGCAGGATCGGACGATTATTCCAGGACCCCATGAAGGGAACGGCACCGGGAATGAGCATCGAGGAGAACCTCTATCTTGCATCTGGAAACGGTGGGTGGCTCTCTCACATAACAAAGAAGGAGAGAGAAGCATTCAGAGAGAGACTCTCTCTTCTCAACATGGGACTCGAGGACAGAATGGAGAGCCCTGTGGGACTTCTCTCCGGCGGTCAGAGGCAGGCTCTTACTCTTTTAATGAGTACAATCAATCCTCCCTCGATTTTACTTCTTGACGAGCATACTGCAGCACTCGACCCGCAGAGTGCACTCAAGATAATGGAGATTACCGATAGGATCGTAAAGGAGAACAGGATCACATGTCTTATGATTACGCACAATATAGAGACGGCGCTCAGGTACGGCAACAAGACACTCATGATGAACCGCGGCCGCATAGTCTACACGGCGGAGGGTGAGGAGAGACGAGGCTTGACAGTTCCCACTCTCATGGAGAAGTTCAAAGAGGCCTCTGGCGACAATCTCAACACCGACAGGATTCTCTTATCCTAATACGAGGTAGATGGAGAATTCGATTGTTGCGTGCAGCATTATAGGGAGCCACATGGCACCCGACCACTTCTTTGATTCAATAAGAAGGTAGTGCAGGGCAATCGAGAAGAGAATATCGGGAATTGATTCAACGAGAGATAACGTATTGAAACCGCTTCTTGCAAGGGGAAGTGCGGTCTGGTAGAGCCCGTAGAGAAGAGCCGGTATTGTCTTCACGAGAATGGAGGGGAACTTACTGCTCTCTACAAGCTGCGGAATAAGAGAGCGGTAGAAAAACTCTTCGAAGAATGCTATGAAGAAGAGGTAGTAGAACCATGCGTATGCACCTCTTGTTGCGGGAGTCTTGAGCTTTGCGGCAAGGGGCAGCATTACAACGTAGAGTGTCGTCAGGATAAGTGTCAGCGTGTAGCGGTCTGTCTTGACATAGTCGAGCTTCTCCTCGAAGTTCTGTCTGTAGCGCATAATGGACCCCAGAAACACAAAGCCCATCGGGATTGCGAGTATGAAGTTCGAGAAGAACAGCGGTATATAGCCGTCGGGAGAGGAAACATATCCGAGCTTTCCTGTGTGCTTGAAGTACATTGTAACAACAAGGGCCCAGCCGTATTG
>CAVHKW010000092.1:0-23894 GCA_963636745.1 uncultured Oscillospiraceae bacterium
GGCGACCAGGGAACAAGAGTTCTCGTAAACGGTCTCTACGGCGGAACATTCACAAATGCAGAGCACACAGCTTATACATGGGACAGCGCAGAGAACATCAAGGCTCTCGAGCTTCTGAAGTCTCTCAAGGGAATCGCATTTGATGCATCCATCAACGGCGGAGAAGAGATCAACCTCTTCAGAAACGGCACTCTCAAGATGGCATTCTGCTGGAACATCGCTCAGCAGCTCACAGGCGACAAGACAGACAGCGGAGACGAGATCGTCTTCATGTCATTCCCGTCACAGACAGGTGTTACCCCTCTCAACGGCGGTATCTGGGGCTTCGGTATCTTCAACAACGGCGATGATGCCAAGATTGAAGCAGCTAAGAAGTTCGTCAAATACTTCTGCGACGGCAACGGAACAGAGGCAGCTATCAAGACAGCTAAGTATTTTGCAGCACGCACAGCGGCAGACGGAAAGGACCTCTCGGGTATCTGGGCTGACAACTCCATCATGAACGACTACAACGTTCTTATGCAGTATCTCGGCGACTACTATCAGGTAACAACAGGCTGGGCTAACGCTCGTACAGCTTGGTGGAACATGCTCCAGGCAGTAGGTGCCGGACAGGACATCAAGACAGCAGTCAAGACATACGCAGCACAGGCTAACGCAGCTGCTAACAACTAATATAAAGGGCTCCTTCCGGGGCCCATGTGAAGCCCTGGGCATACGTTCAGGGCGATTTCAAGGTATATACATGGCACAACCTCTTACAATGAATAAGGCGATAAGACGGCGTGAAACAGTCTCCGCCTACCTCTTTTTATTACCAAGCCTGGTATTCTTTATTGGTTTTGTAATATTCCCGATGGTTCTATGTCTCTTTACGAGTTTCTTCAATGCATCCCTCAGTGCAAACAAGAAGGATGTCTTCATAGGGCTGGGTAACTATATAGAACTCTGGCAGGACCCGGTATTTTTGAAAGCACTAAAGAATACATTCATAATCGTAATCGTTTCGGTTCCGATCGTCACTGCATTCTCCCTCTGGGTTGCAACGACGATATATAAGATGAAGAACTGGGCGCTCAGTGCCTTCAGATGTATATTCTATCTTCCCGTTGTCACGGGATCTGTTGCCGTCACGGTTGTATGGAAGTGGATATACAACAACTACTACGGCGTTCTCAACTATGTTCTCAAGGGGACGGGTATCATCGAGCAGAATGTGAACTGGCTCGGTAATCCCAATACGGCCCTCGGCTGTATTATCGTAATACTTCTCACCACATCGGTGGGTCAGCCCATTGTTCTCTATGTATCTGCACTGGGTAACGTGGATCCCACACTCGTCGAGGCGGGGGAGGTCGACGGTGCGTCGAAGGCTCAAACGTTCTGGCATATAAAGTGGCCGTCAATCATGCCGACGACACTCTACATTATTGTCATCACGACAATCAACAGTTTCCAGTGCTTCGCGCTCATCCAGCTTTTGACAAGCGGCGGTCCGAACAACTCCACACAGACTGTCATGTACTACATATACTACACGGCATTCAAGCTCTACCGTCTCGGATACGGAAACGCAATGGGAATCATACTCGCACTCTTCATTGCTCTCCTGAGTGCAATACAGTTTTATGTGGCAAGAGAGAAGTAGGAGGACGATATGGATTTGAATGATAAGAAAAAAAGCCCTTATTACATAATATCTGTAATATTAATCATAATTCTTGCGGCTCTCTCCATTTTCCCTCTCTACTGGATTATCACGGGAGCATTCAAGACGGCAAAGGAGATCAATTCTCCCTCTCCCGTATGGTGGCCATCGTCATGGAGCTGGGATAACTTCAACCGTCTCTTCTCGAAGCGTTCCGCGCCTCTCTTCGAATTCTTCGGCATCAAGGGACCCAAGGTTCCGGGTGCAATAAGATGGCTCCTCAACACCGTTGTGATGGCTGTCATGGCGATGATCCTGACATGTATTACGGCATCTATGGCGGGATATGCCCTTGCGAAGAAGCGTTTCTACGGACAGAAGATCCTCTTTACACTCATAGTATGTGCCATGGCACTTCCCAAGCAGGTAATCCTCATTCCTCTTATCAGAGAGATGAGTGCTCTCAAGCTCTATGACACGCTCTGGGCTGTCATCTTCCCGACTGTGGGATGGCCATTCGGCGTATTCCTGATGAAGCAGTTCTCTGAGAGTATCCCCCGCGAGATGCTCGAGGCTGCACGTATCGACGGCTCGAGTGAAGCAAAGACGTTTGTCGAGATCGTTGTTCCGATGATCAAGCCGGGAATCGGAGCATTGGCAATCTTCACATTCATCAACAGCTGGAATGATTACTTCATGCAGCTTATCATGCTCAGTAAGTCTTCTAATTTGACAATATCACTCGGTATTGCAACAATGCAGGCTGAAAACAGTACAGACTTTGGAATTATAATGGCCGGGGCGGCACTTGCAAGTGTTCCTATCATTGTGGTCTTCCTGATTTTCCAGAAGTATTTCACAAAGGGAATCACAATGGGTGCAGTCAAAGGCTAGGGAGGATAGTGTGCTAAATAAGTACAAGGGGATTTTCCCCGCATTCTATGCGTGCTACGACAAGAGCGGCGAAATCGACAGTGAAAGCGTAAAGGCCTTTACAAGATATCTTATCTCGAAAGGCGTCAATGGATTATATGTAGGCGGAAGCAGCGGAGAGTGCATCTATCAGAGTGTTGACGACAGAAAGGCACTTCTTGAGGCTGTCATGGAAGAAGCGGAGGGTAAGATAACAATTATTGCTCATGTTGCATGCAACAATACAAAGGATTCAATGGTCCTTGCACGCCATGCAGAAAGCCTCGGGGTTGATGCAATTGCATCCATTCCCCCCATCTATTTCCACCTCCCCGATTATGCAATCGCAAAGTATTGGAACGACATATCGTCGGCAGCACCGAATACTGACTTCATCATCTACAATATCCCGCAGCTTGCAGGAGTCGCACTCTCTCTTCCTCTTTTGAGGATGATGCTGGAGAACAGGAAGGTTGTAGGAGTAAAGAACTCGAGTATGCCGACTCAGGACATCCAGATGTTCAAAGCTGAAGGAACGAAGAATGGACGGGAGTTCGTTGTCTTCAACGGCCCGGACGAGCAGCTTGTGAGCGGACTCGCAATCGGAGCCGACGGCGGAATCGGGGGAACATATGCCGTAATGCCGGAATTGTATCTTGCGATATACGAGAATATGAAGAAAGGAGAAGTGGCGAAGGCAAGAGCCATCCAGAACGATGCGGACGAGATTATCTATACGCTCTGTACGGCAAAAGGCAACCTCTATGCAACGATGAAAGAGGTTATCAAGAAAAGAGCGGGTATCGATCTCGGCGGAGTCAGAGCACCGTTATATCCGTACTCCGAGTCCGATAGAGATGTTGTCGAGAAGGTGAGCGTGATGATCGATGAGGCTGTGGCGCGCCTTTAAAAGCGTACCTTGAAAACAGCCTTTCTGATTCTCTTCGGAGTTGTTACGGCAAGGGCGGGGGAGTGAGCTTCAAAGGGCATGGTTATGCAGTATTGCCCGCTCTTTACGATGTGTCTCTCCCCGGATGCCGTACCGAGTACACAGTCGTTTTCGCTGTTGTATTCTTCTGTTACCTTCATCTCTTCTACGGGGGCTATCTCGATGGCTTCCTCTCCGTCGATCATACAGTGGATGTCGATATAATCACGGTGGGCCTCGAAGATGTTTTCCATCTTTGTCTCTATCTCCATTACGTTGATGTAGATATCGTCGTCTATGACTGTCTTTCCGAGCGGAAGAAGCGACAGGTCGTGGGAGTTGATGTAGTCGAATGCCCTGTGAAGGCGTGTGAATGTTAAGTAATCTTTGTTCATTTTCTTTTTCCTTTTCCTTTATGATAGGAGTAAGAAAAGAGATAGAAAAGGAGTTTTTGTTATGAGTAACGTATTTGATAAGATAAAAGGTAAGTTGATTGTCTCCTGTCAGGCTCTCCCTAATGAGCCCTTACACTCTTCCTTCATCATGGGGAGAATGGCTAAAGCAGCCCTCGAAGGAGGAGCGAGCGGAATAAGGGCGAACACGAAGGAAGATATAGCGGAAATTAAAAAGAATGTGGATCTTCCGATAATCGGAATAGTGAAACGCGACTACCCGGACAGCGAAATATACATAACACCCACCATGAAGGAAATAAAAGAGCTTATGGAGGTGAAGCCGGAGATCATTGCACTGGATGCAACGGACCGCTTGAGACCCGAGGGGAAAACTCTCAGGGAATTCTATGAAGAAATCAGGAAGGAATACCCCGGGCAGCTTTTGATGGCTGACTGTTCGACTGTCGAGGAGTGCATATATGCCGACTCGCTGGGGTTCGATTTCGTCGCTCCGACAATGGTCGGCTACACTCCCGAGAGTAAAGGATTCAAGATCGCAGAGGATGATTTCAAGATCCTGAGGGATGTCCTTTCTGCTGTTAAACACCCCGTAATATGTGAAGGCAACATCGATTCACCCCAGAAGGCGAGACGTGTCCTTGATCTCGGGGCCTTTGCAGTTGTTGTCGGCTCTTCGATAACACGGCCGCAGCTCATTACAAAGAAGTACGTAGACGCTATCGAGGCTTAGTATGAAGTACTACGCTTCTCTCGATATAGGCGGAACGGCAGTAAAGTGGGGAATACTTGACGAGAATGCTCTCATAGTGGAGAGCGGCGATTTTCCGACAGAGGCGGAGAAAGGGCCTGATGTCTGGATGAAGAGAGTAGCCCGGAGCGTCAATCAAATGAAGGAGACGTATACTCTCTCCGCTCTTGCGGTATCGTCAACGGCGATGATAGATTCCGATAAGGGAAAGGTCTTCTTTTCCCTTCCCCAGGTTCCAGACTACACGGGATTCGAAGTCAAAAAATACCTCGAGAAGGAAACGGGACTTATAACGGAAGTCGAGAACGATGTAAACGCTGTCGCACTTGCCGAGAGCATATCGGGAGCGGGTAAGGGATACTCCTCCGTTCTCTCCCTTGCCATAGGAACGGGGATAGGCGGAGGCTTTACAGTCGGGGGGCATCTTCTAAGAGGGAACACCTATTCCTTCTGTGAAGTGGGGTATATCCCGGTAAAAGGCGGAACTCTTGAGAGTATGGGATCTACAACGGCTCTCTCGAGAAGAGTTGAAGAGTACAAGAGAAGTGAAAAGGGCTCTTATAACGGCATCAGGGTTGTGAACGAGGCAGCTTCCGGCGACGAAGACGCCATCCGCGCGCTCGATATCATGACCTCGTCCATTGCCGAGGGCCTTGTTACTCTTTCATATATCCTCAACCCTGCAGTCATTGTACTCGGCGGCGGAATAATGAAGAACGAGAACCTTGTCGACGAGATAAGAAATAAGTACCGCGCATTGATCAACCCTCTTATCGGAGACAATACTGCGGTAGTCAAGGCCGCTTACGACAACTCCGCAGGCCTCATCGGGGCATTGTATAATTTAAGGGAAAAACATCCGGAGTTATAGAAAATGAAAAAGAGAATTCTTTGTTTCGGCGATTCGAATACCTGGGGTTATATCCCGGAGAATGCAATGCGCTACGACGAGAGCATTAGATGGACAGGGCGGCTCAATCGTCTTCTCGGTGACGAGTGGTGTGTCATAGAAGAAGGAATGACGGGACGCACCACAGTCTTCGATACGGGATTCGACGACGACCAGAACGGAAAGAGGGCGCTTCCTTTTATCTTAAAATCGCAGCTTCCTTTAGACTGTGCAGTCGTCATGCTCGGCACCAATGACCTATGCGACCATCATATGGAGAGGATTGAACTCGGAATAACCGAGATCCTTCGTCTTATTAAGAATGCCAATTCAATCTACAGAACAAAGACGCCGGTTTTCCCCGGAGACGCAAGAATTCTTCTTGTCTCTCCTCTTCCGTACGGAAAGGGGTGTGCACTCTCCGACGAGATAAAAAAGGAGAGTGAGCTCTATCCTGAAGTATATAAGCGTGTTGCCCTGAAGTGCGGTGTCGACTATCTTGACCCTTCTCCTTATATAGCGCCATCGAGTGTGGACGGTATCCACTTCACTCCCGAGGCACACAAAAAACTCTCTGAGCTCATTTACGCAAAGATTATGGAGATGAACATTTAATGGGGTTCTTTAATCCCGAAAAGCAGCCGTGGCGTTTTCTCGCGCGGTGTGTTGACTTTGTCGGCCTCTCGCTCTGCTGTGCTCTCACGTCCCTCCCAGTAGTGACTCTCGGGCCCTCTTTAAGCGCACTGTATTATGCCACTGTAAAGACATTCCGCTATGGCGACGAGACAGCATTCAAAACATACTTCTCGTCTTTTAAAAAGAATTTCAAGGACGGTGTCATCTTAACGCTCATTTCGATACCCTTCATTCTGTTTTTTGCTTATGGCTATGCAATAATGAAGGATCACTCGTCAACAAGAGAGGGAGCATTTCTCTTTACCTTCTACTATGTACTTCTCTTTATTCCTTTCTCCACCTTTCTCAACATGTTTCCTCTTCTTGCACGTTTCGATATGAGAAAGAAGGATATTGTGAAGACAGCCCTCGCGTTGACAATAGCACATCTTCCTTCATCCTTTGTAATTGTACTTCTCTCCATTGAGCTTATGATATGGACCATAGAGAAGTGGTACCCGGTCTTTCTTTCCCCAGCAATTTGGGCGCTGTTCTCCTCCTTCTTCCTCGAGAAGAATTATAAGAAACACCTCGGCGAGGAGGAGTGCGCTGCTCTCGAGGGCCTCACATTGGAGGAGTACAGAGAAAAAGAAGAGAAGAGAAAACTCAAAGGGAAGAAGTAGCCTCTATTACAGCGGGTAACAGTAGGTCAGCGAGCTCTCTATGTCCCTTCCGTGTAAGGTGCATTGAATCGAGCTTATTGAATTCGCACCCTGCGGCGTCAACGAATCTTACTTCGTTATTCTTGCATACGGCCCTGTAGAGCGGAGAGAGCGCCTTGCTCTTTTCAACGCACTCTTTTCCCATCCACTCCTCTGTAAATACTTCTTTAAAGCTATCTCTAATCGGAGGCGGACATACAACAAGGATATTCCTCTTTCCGTTTCTCCAGCATTCGATGCTCTTCGCTTTCTTTATAAGTCTGTCCAGCCCGCACGATATGACAAGAGGGGATGCGTTGAAGCGTTCCTTCGTATCGTTTGTCCCGAGCATGATTATGAGGAGGTCAATTGGCTCATGACTCATCAATATCGGGTAGATGTGCCCCAGTGCGTCCATACCCTCATGAAGCGGGTCCTCGAAGACTGTTGTTCTTCCTCCGAGTCCCTCCTCGAGAACAAGGTATTCCTCTCCGAGTGCTTTACCCAAAAGACACGTCCATCTTTCGTCTTCGTTGAATCTGTTTGTCCTATCTGCTGTGTCGGTAGTATCGGCAGCGTAGCCGTGTGTATTGGAGTCGCCGAGGCAGACTATATGTTTTTTCATCTAATTCTCCTGAGAATTAGTATAAACGAAAGACGGGAAAACAGATACAACTATCTGCAGCCGTAGCGCTCGAGGATCCTAATGCACTCGTACTCTGAGATATAACCCCAAAGCATATGCCCTTCCACGTCCTCGATGGCAAAGGAGTTCTCGATATCATCACCTTTCTCTTCCCTTTTTTGCCCCTCAGGAATAATTTTACCGAAGAAAATTATCTACACTCTTTTTGTATTCTCCCGAGGTGATAACTTGGGATTTCCCTTAAGGAGAATGAGTTTTCCGTAGCTTCTTGATTAACGCTCTATAGGAGACTGTAGAATAAGGCTATGACAAGAGAAAAGTTCATAGAAAGTATTACTTCAAGCCGCTATAGGCTCTGCATGGAAGAGACTGATTACTCGCTTTACGAGAGGGACGGGATATATCTATTCGTATTTGACACATATGTCACGGACGCTTTGGCAATGCCTTCATTCACG
This sequence comes from uncultured Oscillospiraceae bacterium, assembly GCA_963636745.1. GTDB lineage: Bacteria > Spirochaetota > Spirochaetia > Sphaerochaetales > Sphaerochaetaceae > Ornithospirochaeta. The sequence continues at coordinate 7,962 of CAVHKW010000092.1, forward strand.
CTTCCTTTCTCCGACATCGCTCTCATCAGAGTAAGAAAAGGATACTTCGAAATAGAGACAGTAGATGGCGGAAGTTTCTCCCTCACTTCTGATGATGATATAGAGATAGGGTGTATGGGATGAAAAGAATAGTGGAAAGAGACGGCAACAAGAAGTAAACTACTCTAAAAAGGTATTTACACGTGAAAGTTTTCTATTTTTTCTTCAACCTTCTATGGGGTGATCTTTTTGCGATTCCGCTTCCCGGCGGCAACAGCATGGGAATTCCGCTTCTTGTTCTTATTCTCATTCCACTCGGAATCTTCTATACGATATATCTCAGGGCTGTACAGTTCAGACATTTCCCTTTGATGATTAAGCTCACTCTCGAGAAGAAGGGTGCCGGAAGTGATGCTCTCTCGGGCTTACAGGCTCTTCTTGTTTCGACAGCAACACGTGTCGGGATGGGAAATCTCGTGGGCGTTGTCGCTGCCGTATCACTCGGCGGGGCGGGTGCAATCTTCTGGATGTGGTTTGCCGCACTCCTCGGGGGAGCAACAGCCTTTGTAGAGGGGACACTTGCCCAGAAGTACAAAACGGAGGACAAACTCTACGGTGGCTACAAGGGAGGACCTGCATATTACCTCGATGCACTCTACAGAGGAAAGAAGAAAAAGAGCATTCTTGCTGTTCTATTTGCTCTCTCGGGCCTTTTATGCTGGTGCGGAATAAGCCAGGTTATAGGAAACTCCGTCTCATCTGCACTCGACAATGCATTTAATATAGATCCACTTGTTTCAACCATAATCCTTGTCGGGATATCGGCAGTGATAGTTTTGAGGAAGAACACGACAGTTAAGGTTGTCGATGTAATTGTTCCCGTCATGGCTGTCCTTTACTTCTGTGTGACTATTTTCATTATCGCAAGAAACATCACTCTTCTTCCCGGTGTCTTCAAGAGAATCTTCGAGGAGGCATTCGGACTGAGGGCTGTAGCCGGTGGCGGCATTGGTGCTGTTCTGATGAACGGCGTCAAGCGCGGTCTCTTCAGTAACGAGGCGGGAAGCGGAAGCGCTCCATGTGCGGCAGCGGCTGCAGAGGTGAAGAGTCCTGTTAATGCGGGGCTTCTCCAGGCCCTCGGGGTCTTTATCGACACTATCGTAATATGTTCGTGCACCGCTTTCATCATGCTTCTCTCTCCCGAGAGTGTGATAGAGGGAAAGGTCGGAATGGACCTCTTACAGAGTGCAATGTACTACCATATGGGAAACATCGGCGTAATCCTCATTGCCGTTACTCTCTTTCTCTTCTCCTTCTCGACATTCATCGGCATTCTCTTCTATGCACGAGGCAACGTAAGCTACGTCTTCGGTGAGAACTGGACAAGTCAGACTCTCTATAAGATCCTGTGCCTAGTCATGCTCTTTGTCGGAGGACTTGCTGAATATACCTTTGTCTGGGACCTCGGGGACTTCGGAATAGCATTGATGACAGTCTTCAATATGTTTGCTCTTCTCCCACTGTCAAAGACAGTGAAGAACATGCTCAAAGACTACGAGAAAGACTTAAAGATGAAAAAGATAGACAAGTGAGAAAAAAGTGTTCAAGGAGAGATAAAAAACAAAAATAAACAGCACCTTATATATTTACTTTGTCTTTCCTTTTTTCAATAATCTCTCTCATGAAAAAAACTATCATAATATTGATGCTTGTTCTTGCATCATTTTCATTAAGTGCCGCAGTGTACTATGTCGGAGCCGAGGGCGGTGTTACGCTCAATACCGTCATCGCAGGTAAGGGCTACCGTGACTATAAGTATAACCTCGGTGTCGGCTACAAGGTGTCCGTACCGTTTGTTGTCGAGTTTACCGACAATCTCGGTCTTGAGACCGGGCTTTCCGTCTATGGAAAATACTACAAGTATTCCCAGGTGGTGAATGCATACGGCAAGAAGCAGACGAACTTTGACCTCGATGTCAGAAACGGCTACCTGTCACTCCCTGTTGCATTCCGTCTCTCTTTTCCCGTCTCCTCCTCTTTCGATATCTTCACGACACTCGGAGGCTTCATGGGCTTCTGGGTCTACGGCAACAGAAGCGGAAGTGTTGTCAACGGCAACAGCGCCAAGGAGAGTGTAAACGAATACACCGACCTCTCTCTTTACAACATCTTCGATGCAGGCGTGAGAGCAACTCTCGGTGCCGGAATGAGCTTCGGCCCGTTCCTCGGATACCTCGAGGGTGAGTACTGCCTATCTCTTACCGATATGAACAAGTCACAGAAGCACGGATCATACCATATCCATAACTCCACATTTCTTGTTACTCTCGGCATTCTATGGGGGATCAACAAATGAAAAAGTCTATATATGTAATTCTAATTGCACTACTTTTACTCCTTGCCTCCTGTACAAATACAGTCAAGGCTCCCGATGATTCGTGGAACAGCATATTCCTTCAATATTGGAATGCAATGAACAACGAGTATGTTCATTTCTCTGATGATCCGTCTTTCGACTGGGATGCTGTATATGACGAGTACGAACCCAAGTTCGAAGCTCTCGATTATACAAACAAGGAAGACTCGCTCACTGCATTCAAGTATTTCAAGGAAATTGCAGTCAACGTTCATGACTACCACTACAATCTCAAAGTCATTGATGCTTTCGGCCAGTCTCTCAGCTGTTCTCCTGCTATGTTGAAGAAATACAAGGCAAACGGCGGAGACATAATGGACTTCCCTGATCTTACTCTTGTCGGCAAATACGGTGTTGCTTACCCGACTAGTGTGAATCATTCAGGCACATACTATGACACTAGTGATAAAGTCAAAGAGTATAAAAAGGCAATTCCGAGTGCTTTTGAAGTAGAGACTCTACGTGGTAAGAAATATGATGATATGTTTTCTTCTTCAGAGGAAAAAACTACGACGGATTATTTCCACAACCGCAACGGCAGTACCTCAGATGAATTCGGGCAAAACTATTACGGATATGATTTCAAGTCTTTCGATGAAGATTACATATCTTCTCTTGAAACCAAGGACGACAAGAAGCTTGCTCTTAAATGGAACGTTGTAGTTAAGGCAATAGGTATCGAGTCGTATTTCTACGGTGTGACAAATACTAATGTCTATTATCTCTATTTCTCCGACTTCGGCAACGCTTTGTACCTTATGGATGTCATGACTAAAGATGAGAAGGATATGACAGAGGAGGAAAAAGAGCTTATTGCTTCCAGTTCCGAAATTGCACTCCTTTATACATATACACAGGATCTTATAGCTTATGCTAATGAAACGGAATCAGATACTCCTGCTACAGACCAGACACAGAGCAGTGGCAGCTCAAGTAATGTGGCAGTAATCGACAGTGGTGAAACAGAGAAAACAACGGATGAAAAAGAATCAAAGGATACCGAAACATTCAAGGAGAAGATTCAGAAAGGTGTAATAGGAATAAAGAACCTCTCCGATATGTATGCAAATCTTCTCTCGGCTACTGCGGAAGGGAAGTGTAATATAAATAACGCCGGTGAAAAGACTGGAATAAAGGGCGTTGCAATCGACCTCAGAGGTAACGGCGGAGGCTCTGTTGGATTCCTCGATGCTATATGGGGTGCATTCTTCACGGAAGCTAAGCAGTTCGGTTATGTAAGATATAAATCCGGATATGCAAGAAACGAATATACTCCGTGGACAAGTTTCAGCCTTGAAAAGGAATTCCTTAATGAGAATCTTAAGAGTACATATGACGGTCGTGTCGCTGTTCTCGTCAACGGTTTCTCGGTTTCCTGCTCCGAGGTATCGTGTATAATATCGAAGCTGCTTCCGAATTCCAAGATTGTCGGTCACACGACATTCGGCGGAACATGTGCTCTCACAGACAGAACGGTATATAACAGCGGTCCTTTCACAAGTGCACATCTCTCGATCTACACAACTACATATCAATTTGTAGACAATGACAGACAGAGCTATGAGACAGTCGGAATCGAACCCGATATTAAAACAGGGCTTGAAGATAATAAAGATGTTGCCTACATTGCAGCTGTAGACTGGGTTGCAGGTACCAATTAAAAGTAGAGGGCTGTGGTTTCACAGCCCTTACTTATTCTCTAATATCCCCCATCACTTCTTCTGAAGCACATTATAAGCCCAGGGGAAGTAAGACTTGAATGTCGGTTGATATAGAAAGAGGTGGGCATAGAAGAGACCGGCGAGCTCGTCGAGACTACCGGGAGTGCAGAAAAACGAGGGCCCTTTCTCTTTGGCGAGGCCGTCGTAATCCTCATTCAGGACGAGACGAAGGAATTTCTTCATGTATCTGTTCTCTTCTGTTGTTTTCCCGAGGTATTCCCGGGCTTTGTCGTAGGATCTGAGTTTGTAATACATGACGGAGAGCGGGAGCAATAACTCCAGGTTATGGTCTTTTAAGGAGTATTTTTTGTAGAGCATAACGGCTTTCTCTTCGTCTTCGAGGAGGGCATATAGGTGCATGAGAGTGAAACGTACACACATGTTATCGTTATTGTTGAGAACAATCATTGCTTCTCCTGCTTTCACCGCTTCCTTCATCATTGTCATCGATATCAGGGTCTGGAATATTTCGTAGGAGATGCGCATATAAGGACGAGTCTCGATTTCGTCCCAGAAGGAACCTCTATTGTGATCAAAGTAGTCAGAGATCCTTTTTCTTTCTTTTCTTTCGAGAGACTCAAGTTCCTTTAGCTTAAGATTCAGGTCGTCATTGTATTTATGCTGTATGAACATGAGAATTGCATCAGGATTATCGGGATCAAGAGCGAGAGCCTTGTTAATATAGTCGAGTATTTCCTTTTCTGTCTCTGCCTCTTCAGCAAGAAGAAGATAGTCTTCGGAGGTCCCGGGAAAATCCAGGCCTCTCTCTTTGGCTCGACCGTAGTACTCTTCTCCGAAGATATCAATCAGATTTTCAATATCCTTTTCTGTCTTGATCTTGGTTTTGCTCGCTTCAAAGAACTCCAGGAGTTCATTGAATACATAATCTGCTTTTATGCTCATGTGCGCAGTCTCCAAAATTGAGGATGAATCACTTCTTACTCAATGCATTATAAGCCCAGTAGAAGTACGGCCCCATCGATTCGTACAGGAATGAGTTTTCAAAATAAGTTGCAGAGAGCTCTTCAATCGTCCATGGTCTGTAGCCCATATCATTCTCGAAGGTGCAGAGGGTTTCCATATCATCATTGACGAGGGCCCTGAGGAATTTCTTTGTGTCCTTATTCGTATCTGCCATCTTCAATAGATATTCCTTTGCTTTATCGTAATCTCTGAGTTTGTAATAGAGCGCGGAGAGAGCAAGAAGGAAGGGAGGATCATTTTTGGACTTCTTTGAAAGAGAGAGGAGTTTCTTCTCGTCTTCGACAAAAACATAGAGCGGGGCGAGCGTATAGCGGATACCGAGGTTGTCGTCCTTATTCAGCTTCATCATCTCCTGGCCTTCTTTGATGGCGGGGCTCATCATCCCGCATTCGATAAGTGTTCTGAAATGAGCTTCACGCAGTCTCATATAAGGACGTGTTTCATAGAACTGCCAGAACTGACCGTCGTATTGTTCAAAAGTACCCGCCTTCTTGTATTCATCATCGGCCTTCTTGATGATCTTATCGAGTTCTTCAAGTTTCCTGTTCGGATCATCGCTATAGAGAAGTGAAATCAACTCACAGTTGGCATCAAGATTCTCCGGCTCGAGTTCAAGCGCTTTCTTTACATAGTTGATGGCTTGTCCTTTTGTTGTCTCGGGCTTTGACGCAAGAATCAGATAATCATCTGCCGTACTGGGCGTGTTATTCTTCGGAGCTCTATTATTGTATTCTTTCATGAACTCATTAGCGAGCTGCATCATGTCGTCATCACTGTGGACTCTTTCTTTGTTTTCTTTCAGGTATTTATCAAGTTCTTTGAACACCACTTCTGTCTGAATACTCATCGTTCGCTCCTTATCATTATGAGGTAAAGAGGGCTCGAACCTCCAACCCTCAGTTCCGGAAACTGATGCTCTATCCAATTGAGCTATTACCCCAGTGGAGAAAGTATAACTCAAAGAGAGAGGCTTATCCACAGATGAAATATACCAATACGAAGGTATGGGCATATGATTCTTCGTCTCCCGTGGTGAGTTGAAATCAGAGGCTGCCGCATATTATCGTCTGATGACATTTTCAATGTGCCGGCAAACAAGGATTCGACAGCGGTAAGTGGTATAAAAAAGGTAGTTACCGCCGGCTAATCCACCTCTTTGAATAAATCATCCATCCTTACTTCACTTTGTACAATCGCGCTGTGGATATTCTGTTTTACGCCGTATGTCGTTATGAAGGTATTGAGAAGGGCTTTTCTTGTCCCTGTAACCTTCTTGAACAAAGAAGCTCTTTCTCGCAGGTGTTCTTCATATTGTGCCTTTATTTCGTATTGATCATTTGCATATTTGATCTCACATAAATTGATTGCATCATCCTTACGGTCAATCAGAAGATCTATCTGTCCTCCCTTCCATTTGGTTCCATCTGCATCGGTAAACGGCCTGGAGAACCATGAGTAGGTATTGCTCAACACTCCGGTGATCCCGAGTTTCGCCTTTATTTCCTTGATATGGTGAAGACAGACCTGCTCGAATGCGTAACCGCTCCAGGCGTTCTTTTCATTTGAAAAGGAAATGTTGGACCAGTAACTGGCATCCTGGCTGTTTCCCTTTTGAACAAACTGCAGATAGAAGAGAACAAACAAATCCGACAGTTGATATATGCTGCCGCGCTCTTTCTTTCCTATGGCGGAGTATTCTCTGATGAAATCACAGAGGCTGAGATTATTGAGTATCTCCGTCAGAGTTCCTCCGTCCCTGATTTTCGTTGTCTTTATTATCTCCTCTCTTGTAAGTCCCTTTAATTTTCCGGCCAGGGCTTCAATGACCTTTCTATAGGAACCGGAATCTTTGAAGAGCGAGCTAAAAAGGAATTCATATTCCGTCTTTAATGGTGCATTCTCCCTGAAAAAGAGCTTGTCGATATTCTTCGAGAGGGGAAGATCCCTGTCGAGCATATCAAGATAGTACGGGATGCCGCCGAGAATCATATATAACTCAAGAATCTGATGACGGTTCATTTCAATATGCTTGGTTTTCTTAAGAAATTCTTCTGTCTCGCGGAGTGTGAAGGGAGCAAGATAGATTGAACAGGTGACCCTTCCGTAAAGACCGCCCTTATCCCCGATGAGCTTATTGACCATCCATGTCGTAGCAGAGCCGCATACATAAAGTTTAAGAAGCGTATCATTTGACGGCCACATATTCCAGAAATAAGAGAAGGCTGAAATGAAACAGCTTTTGGCATTATCCATCCACGGCAGTTCATCAAGAAATACGACAACTTTCTTTTTCTTCAAGGAGAGAAGATACTTTCTCAATTCCTCGAAAGCGGAGAACCAGTCATTGAGTTTTGGGATTTCCCTATTACTCTTCTCTGATAGAACCCTTCCGAATTGAATAAGCTGCTGTTCTTTGGGTGTCTCGTAAAGTCCTGTGAACCAGAAATCGAAATCTTCATCAAACATCTGTTTGACAAGATATGTCTTGCCCACTCTCCTTCTTCCGTATATGGCGACAAGTTCCGACTTCCCGGAATCATAGCACCCTTTGATCTGTTTTGATTCGTATATTCTGCCGACAAAGTTCTTGTTCATATAAGTTTATAATACCTCCGCTTTCTGATAAAAACAAGGATTACACAGCGGTAAGTGGTATAAAAAAGGTAGTTACAGCCGAGTAATCGGCTGAGATTGTTGTCTTTATGTCTGCGTTTCAGACGAATATTCAGGGGTTATCTACAACAGAATGTAGTCATGAGAGTCTATTGACGTTGATATATCAAAAGAGTATCGGAGATAAAGAACAAATAGCTTCTGCTGCACAACATGTCATGAGAACTGTAGAGGATGAATTTACGAAGAGTGGATACTCTTTACGCAGTCCTGATATAACTCCTTGTATTGTCTCCCTTCATGATATGTCGATTTTGAGTGTCCTTCCCGTTTTTCGAGCAAGTCCAGGGTCTTCAGTGTCTGATTACCGATTCTCTTTCCTGTTTTAAGATGTCCGCATGATTGATGACGGATGCTGATGAAAGCTCCTTCTGTGTTAGGCCACTCTCGGCTCTTACCTTTATTAAAGCGTCAGAGACAGAAATATTAATATAATAAGGGGGGCAACCGGCAGCTTATTATCACTTGCAACCGGGATAAATAAGCCCCAGGTCTATCTTGAGCGTGATTCGTCATATCTCAGAAGATTGTCGAGGGTGAGGTAGAGATCGCTCTTTGCTCTTATTCTTTGTTCCTTATAGGGAAGAGCGACTCTGTTGATTGAGAATATAGCCGTAACGCCTTCGTTATACGCCCCATCTATGTCGTCACCAATATCGCCTACAAAGGCAATTACCGGCACATTCTTCTTCTTTGCCTCTCTTGCAACTCCTATGACTACTTTTCCTCTGAGGGACTGGCCGTCTATTTTTCCTTCTCCTGTGTAGATGTAATCTGCGTCTTTTATAAGTGAGGAGAAGTGTACTGTTTCAAGAACTGTTTCAATTCCCATCTGGAGCTTTGAAGAGAAGAATGCAGCCATGCCGCCACCCATACCACCGGCAGCACCGGAGCCTAATATCTTCTGAGGATCAACGCCTGTGTCTCTTTTTATAATTGACGCGAGTTTCTGCATCTTTTCGTCGAGCTCTCTTACCATCATCTCGTCAGCTCCCTTCTGCGGGGCGTAGACAAAAGCCGCCCCCTCTTTTCCGTAGAACGGGTTGTCGATATCGCACATGGTAACTATAGGGACTCTCCTCAGTCTTTCATCAACATGTGAGAGATCTATTCTTGAGACCTTGTCGAGTGTTCCTCCGACGGGAATGAATCTCTTTCCGTCTTTATCGAGAAAATAAACGCCGAGAGCAGAGCCTAGTCCGCATGCTGCGTCGTTTGTCGCACTTCCTCCCAGTCCCAATATTATTTTTTCTACACCTTTTTCAAGAGCATCAAGAATAAGCTCTCCGACGCCGTATGTTGTTGTGAGCGATGGATTTTTTCTCTCTCCAACCATAGGAAGAGATGCTGCAGCCGCCATTTCTATGACAGCAGTATTATCTTTAAGAAGACCATAATAACCCTTAACTTTTTCGCCGTAATATGGACCTGTTACCGTCTTATATATTTTTTCTCCGCCGAGTGCTTCGAGAAAAGCATCTGTAGAGCCCTCTCCTCCGTCAGCAACCGGTATCGATATTACACTACACTCCGGATAATGCTTGAGTATTGCCTTTTTCATTATCGAACATATTTCCAGTGATGACATTGTTCCTTTAAAGGAGTCAGGGATTAAAACGATCTTCTTCAATTTTTCTTACCTCATACTCAGCTGTTTACGACATTCTCCGGCTCGCCGGAAATAAATGCCTTGATGTTTCTGGTGCTTATATCCATTATTCTTTCTCTTGCTTCCCTGGCGCCCCACGACATATGAGGAGTAATAATGCAGTTTTTCGCCTTCAACAAGGGGTTGTCGCCCTTGATCGGCTCTGTAGAGACAACATCAACTGCGGCACCTCCGACTTTACCGGAGTTAAGAGCCTCAGCGAGATCCTCTTCAACGATAAGCTGACCGCGCGAGTTATTGACGATAAGAACACCATCTTTCATTTTTGCAATGGAATCCTTATTAATCAATCCCTGAGTAGACGGGAAAAGAGGGCAGTGAAGTGCAATAGCGTCACTCTCTTTAAATAGTTCATCTCTTGTTACATAGGTAAATCCCTCTTCAACGAAAGACGGATTGACAAAACTGTCATTGACGATGACACGCATATTGAGAGCCTTTGCTATCTCTCCCGTTCTGTGTCCGATACGGCCGAAGCCGATGATGCCGAGAGTCTTACCTGAGAGCTCAATAAGAGGATAATCCCAGAAACACCAGTCAGCATTATTCTCCCAGCGTCCCTTATGTACTTCATCTGAATGGTGTCCGATATGGTGACATAACTCAAGAAGAAGTGCTATTGCAAACTGAGAGACACTGTCTGTTCCATATGTCGGAACATTTGATACCACAATTCCCTTCTCTTTAGCAAAGGCGGTATCGACAACATTGTATCCTGTTGCAAGAACAGTTATGAACTTGAGAGAGGGAATGTTCTCTATTACATATCTATTGATAGGGGTCTTGTTTGTCACTGCGATGTCGGCACCCTCGAGGCGCCTTATAATCTCACTGTCGTTGTACGGCGTCCTGTCATATACTACGACATCACCATATTCTTTAAATCCATCCCAGCTGAGATCGCCTGGGTTTTCCGTATAACCGTCAAGAACAACAATTTTCATTTTCTTTTCTCCATTTTTTGATTGTAGTATAGACGGAATCTTTTGAAAGTCAACAAAAAATAATGAATACAAAATTTCCTCTTGCAATCTTTAAAATGGAGTGTATTATCATAGGTGAAACAGAAAAAATTCTGTATACAAAATTAAGGAGTTGAGTAAATGAGACAATCCAATCATTCTGTCGCCTATCTCAAAGAAAAGGCGAAGGAGATAAGAAAGACCGTCCTTACGATGATTCATGAAGCAAAGAGCGGACATCCGGGGGGCTCTCTCTCTGCCTCAGATATTATGGCGGCGTTATATTTTGATGAGTTGAATGTTGATCCGGAGAATCCCGGGTGGGAGGACAGAGACAGATTCATCCTTTCAAAAGGCCATGCATGTCCTGTTCAATATTCATGTCTGGCGCTCAGGGGATTCTTCCCTTATGAGAACATTTATACATTAAGAAAGGAAGGCTCTATCCTCCAGGGCCATCCCGATATGAAGCGATGTCCCGGCATCGACATATCGACAGGGTCTCTCGGACAGGGAATCGCATGCGGAGTCGGAATGGCTGTTGCCGCCAAGCGCGACGGAAAGGACTACAGAGTCTTTGTTGTAATCGGAGACGGTGAATCAGACGAAGGTGAAGTCTGGGAAGCCCTTAACTCGGCATCAAAGTACAAGCTCGATAATTTTGTCGTTATTCTCGACAACAATAACCTCCAGAATGACAACAGATGTGACGTTGTCATGCCGCTTGGAGACCTCAAGGCTAAACTTGAGGCTTTCGGATGTGAGACATATGAGATCGACGGACACGATATTGAGGAGATTACCGATACCTTCGACAAGATAAGGGGCAACCAGAATAAGACGGGAAAGCCTTCAGCTGTACTTGCTCATACTATTAAGGGCAAAGGTGTCTCATTTATGGAGAATGTCGTCGTCTGGCATGGAGTCGCTCCAAATGACGAGGAGTATTCTCTGGCTATGAAAGAAATAGAGGAGGCTGAGTGATGGTTGAAATAAGAAAAGGCTGTGCAACAAGAGAAGCTTACGGAGAAGCAATCCTGGAACTGGGAAAGGAAAACAAGAATATTTATGTTATGGACTGTGATGTCGGAAAATCGTGTAAGACTATTCCGTTTTCCAAAGAGTATCCAGATCAGTATATAAACCTCGGTATTGCAGAGCAGAATACAGCCGGTGTTGCTGCGGGGCTTGCTACATGCGGTAAGATTCCTTTTGTCACGACATACGCTGTTTTCGGCTCATTGAGAATGCTTGAGATGATAAGGCAGGAAATATGCTATCCTCATCTCAATGTGAAGATTGCATGCTCACACGGCGGTTTTACGCCTGCCAATGACGGTGCAAGCCACCAATGCATTGAAGACCTCGGTGTTTTGAGAACGATTCCGAATATGACGGTCGTTGCGCCTGCTGATTTCGACAGCGCTTTCACACTTGTAAAGAAGGCTGCCCTCTGGGATGGCCCGGTATATCTCAGGTTCACGCGTGATGCCGTTCCATCAATCTACACAAAGGATGACGACCTGGAAATAGGAAAGGCCGTTAAGCTCAATGACGGAGACGATATTACTCTCATCAGCGCCGGAGACGTTCTTTCCTATGCTGTAGAAGCTGCCGATTTACTCGAGAAAAAAGGCATCGGCGTTAATCTACTCGATATGCATACCATTAAGCCTCTAGATAAAGAAGCCGTTCTCGATGCAATAAATAAGACAGGAAGAATCATCACAATCGAAGACCATAATATCATAAACGGGCTCGGTTCTGCTGTTGCGGAGGTTATTGCCGAAGAAGGGAAGGGCAGGCTCAAGAGAATGGGCTGCCAGGATAAGTTCGGTGAATCTGCACCTTACGATCACCTCCTCGCAAAGAACGGTGTCACAGTTGAGAATATAGTCCGCCAGGCTGAGATTCTCTTGGAGAAGTAAAAGAAAAGATAAATTTTATTTGACAACTATTAAAATGAAATTAAAATAATTTTGAATACAAAATCTTATTTTTGATATTCAGGATAAAAAGGAGAAAAAAAATGAAAAGGACTTTAGTTATTCTTCTTGTCCTCACGGCCCTTGCTGCGGGAGCATTCGCACAGGCCAATCAGGAATATCCTTCACGCGATATTTCAGATGTCGTCACATGGAGTGCAGGCGGCGGAACGGATCTGGCCAACAGACTCATTGTCGCCGAGATGGAAAAGGTTCTTGGAACCCACATAAACGTTTCAAACGTTACCGGTGGTGTTTCTGGTTCAACCGGGCTGTACAATGCATATGACAAGGGAAATGACGGCTATACAATAGTCGGCCTATCGGAATCGAATGTCTCTGCAGCTGTCATGGGCGGTTTTGATAAGGGAATGAAAGTCTGGGATTTTTTCATCATCGGTGGTTCTCCCGACATTATCTCCGTCACGGCAGACTGTCCTTATAATACACTCGAAGAGCTCGTAAATGCAGCCTTAGCTAATCCCGGAACAATCAGAGTCGGTGCAGGCGGAGTCGGATCGCTTCATCACCTTAATCTTGTTGCTTTCCAGAATGGAACCGGAGTTAAGTTCAATTTCATCCCTTATGACGGCTCTACAAGCTCCCAGAACGCAGCATTGACGGGAGAAGTAACATTATGTATAACATCGGCTCAGGAGCAGGCTGACCTTATAAGAGCGGGGATGCTGAAGCCTCTTGCAGTGCTCACAGAAGAAGATTTCACTGTCGGTGACATTACAATTGAATCCGCATTCAAATCATATCCGGCACTTGAGGAATATCTTCCGATTTCCCAGCAGATCGGCTTTGCAGTAAGATCTGATGTTGATGAAGAAATCAAGGCAAAGATTGAAGAAGCATTCAAGACTGCCATGGCATCTGATACAGTCAAGAACTTCGGAAAGGAGAGATACTTCATTATGACGGGTCTCTCGGGTGAAGAAGCAAAAGAGACGATGCTTGAACTGGAAAAGCTCTTCTCCTGGACACTCTATGAATTCGGTGCTGCATCAAAGAACCCCGCAGATTTCGGTATTGAAAAACCCTGATTTATAAAGGAAGTATAATATGGAAGATAAAAACAGAGAAATGAGAGCAGGGGATCTCATCATCGCCGCACTCTTCTTTCTTCTCGGCTGTTTTATCCTTATTCTATCGTTTCAGATGCCTCTTAAAGGGTCATATGGTGGAGTTGAGTCTGCTTGGTATGTCTCTCCCGCCCTCTGCCCGATCATAATCGGCATTGTCATCATGTTCCTCAGCGTAAGTATTTTTACCTACGCCTGGAAACATGACGGAATGAAACTACTTGTAGAAAAGTGGACAGCAAGAAGAAAAGAGCCTTTCCTCAACGAAGATACACTTCGTTTCCTTGCGGTTCTTGTCCCGATGTTCGGCTTGGTATATGTAGATTTAAAACGTATGGATTTATTCTTTGCAGTATTTCTTTATCTTGCATTTACAATCTCGGTGTTCTATATCGATGACTCGAAGATAAGAAAGAATACTCTCGGAATATACTCGATATGCATGGTCCTGAATGTGATTCTTGCAGTAACCAAGTTCGAGAATATGTTCCTCTATTCCTTCGATGTCATAGGCTTGATTGAGTCGGTTATAGTGGTTGTCACTCTTTTGAACAATATCAAGAAGAGTGAACTCGAAAATAAGAAAGAGATGAGAAGTAAGGTTCGTACAGCATGCATCACAGGCGCTGTTCTCCCTGTTTTCATTGAGGCGGTATTCCGTTTCGGTTTGAGAGTCCCGATGCCCTGTGAAGGCTCTATGATGAACCTTCTCTATATCATCTACTATGCAATCAGATAAGGAGGAGCTATGGATATTCTAGGTCAGTTTTCTGTCTTTTTCAGTACAATAGGCTCTATGTTCGTGCATCCGACACAGCTTCTGCTCTCATTTGCGTGCACGCTTATGGGGATCATATTCGGAGCTCTTCCGGGATTGACGTCAACCCTCGGCGTCGCACTTTTGACAACAGTGACATTCGGCATGGACCTCAACACCGCAATGATCTGTCTCATGAGCGTATATGTCGGAGGAGTATACGGCGGTTCTTTCTCGGCTATTACGATTAATATCCCGGGAACAGCTGCAAGTGCTGCAACTGCACTCGAAGGTTACCCGATGGCAAAGAAAGGCCTTGCGGGCGTAGCTCTGGGCTTGACGACGACGGCAAGTACGATAGGAACGATTATCGGCATGCTGTTTGTCGTAGTCTTTACGCCGCTTATCTCTTCTCTCGCGCTGCAGTTCACCTCATTCGAATTCTTCCTTCTTGCGTTCTTCGGCATCCTCATTTCAGGTTCCATTTCATGTCCGGACACAGTACATAAGGGATGGCTTGCAGGTTTCTTCGGTCTCTTTTTGGCAATGGTAGGTCGTGATGCACTCCAGACTTATCCGAGATTCTCTTTCGGAATTACGGATCTTGAGTCCGGAATCGAGTCAGTTCCTGTACTTATCGGTGCATTCGGTATTCCTCAGATTATCGAAGTTCTCAAGGACAAGCATGAGCAGCCTGAGCCGACAAAGCTCGGTAAGATCATCCCGTCTTTCGGCAAGGTCATGAAACACGGCGGCAATATTGTGCGCTCATCTCTTATCGGAGTCGGAATCGGCGCTGTCCCCGGTATCGGAGAAGATATCGCTGCATGGGTTGCATATGGAACGGCAAAGAAGGTGAGTAAACATCCGGAGGAATACGGACACGGATGTGAAGAGGGTATCATAGCATCCGAGACAAGTAATAACGCCTGCATCGGCGGCGCAATGATTCCGCTTTTATCTCTCGGTATACCCGGTTCTCCACCGGCTGCAATGCTCCTTGGCGCCATCATGCTTCACGGCGTCGCTCCCGGACCTATGCTTAACCTTGAACAGCCGACATTCATAACAAGCGTTGGTGCAATTATTCTTGTTGCATCTGTTGCCATGTTCATATGCGGTATTCTCCTTGCTAAGCCGGTTATCAAGATACTCCAGGTTCCGTCTGCAATCATAATGCCTGTCGTCTGTATCCTCTGTCTCATAGGTTCTTATGCACTTGGCCTCAAGCTTTTCAATCTGTACCTCATGATTCCTATGGGCATCATAGTCTACTACTTGAATAAGCACGGCTTCCCCGTTGCTCCGCTTGTAATAGGCGTAATTCTGGGAAGTATGGCGGACTCCAACCTCAGACGTGGTCTTATGGTCTCCAAGGGTAGCTTCGCACCATTCTTCACAAGACCGGTTGCATGTATCCTTACCATCATAACCATTATTACATTCCTCAGTGGAACAAGCCTCTGGAAGAATCTATCTGATAAGATAAAAGCAAACAGAAAGGCAAAGAATGCATAAAAAATAGACCTCCATGTTGATTCGTGGGGGTCTTTCCTTTTGCTCTGTGTGGTAGAAACGCCATCACAGAATTGTCTGCTATAATTGGATTAATTCAATTGCAATAGAGAGCTTCAGCCTTCCTGAAATCCTCGAGTGACATATTCGCCCTCTTTGCTGCATCTTTTTCAGAGATAAGTCC
>CAVHKW010000093.1:0-7556 GCA_963636745.1 uncultured Oscillospiraceae bacterium
GAATGCAAGTGGAAGAATGAGAAGCTGGATTCGGGGGTTCTTGAAACCCTCATAAGGCGTGGAGATATCTTCCAGTATAAAAAGAAGTACTACTTTCTTTTTTCCAAATCAGGATTCACCGAGGGTGTTATCAACAAAGCCGGGATGATGGGCAATGTGAAGCTGGTTAAATTTGACGAGATGTTTGAGAGCCTTCATAAGAACACAACTCATGGCAATATTTGAGATAATATTGCCGGTGGATAGTGTTGATTCGTCATAACCCCAATGTGACTACTCTCAAGTCAGCTTCTTCTGCTTATCACCGTTTATGTCGAGACCCTTTCCGAACTCCGATCCCGAGTTGAAGCTCTTCATATCGACATTGACGCGGCTGCATCTCTTTACGATCGTCAGGTCCTTCAGCGCAATTCTTCTCGCCCTCTCCTCCGTCTCGGCCTTGATCGATTTCACAATCGCCGTATCGGGAGCATCTTTAGTCTTCTCTTTAAGTGCGTAGTATGCTCCCATCATGAAGCTGTCGCGTGATATCTTATTACCTTTCTTTCTAAGTCTCTTTATCTCTTCGTCCAGTGCCGACACAAGATAGTCGAATAGATAGAGCGCACTTTCACACTGCTCGAGTGAGCCGTAGGCTGTAAGTTCAACAGCTTCTGTTCTATGGTTTTTAAGCATATAGCATCCGGTGTTTTCACTCACTATGAACGATATGTAGGCAATATATGACGGAATACGCTTCTTCTCTGTAAGTATTACGGAGTATATCTTCTCTTCCTTCTTCGTCTCCTCATTCTCTTCGAGGGAGGCCTTCTTAATAAGCTCCCTCGCTTTTTCCATTGCGATGAGCGCTTCGTTTTCGAATGACGATGAGGTGAGGGCCATGAGCTTGTCGAGTTTTTCTCTTGCCTTTGCCTTAAGTGCGATGTCGCTTTTGATCTTCGCCTTCTCGAAGCCCTTTTCAATGCCGAGGCTCTCACATATCTCTCTGAAGAGTTTGGAGTGCCCGCTCATATTCGGATTCATGATATAGTCGACGGAATGTGCACATTCATGGATATATACATTCTTTATAACCGACATGGGATAATCGAGGAGACTCTCCGAGAGGATTATTATGCGGCTCGAGGGGATGAATTCCCCGAGTTCCTCCTCCCTGCTCATATGAGCAAAGAAAAGTGCATTGTAAAGAGGCTGGATTATGCCGTAGGAGGCAAATGCCCTGTCGGCTGTCTCTTTCTCGATCGGTTTGAGCTTTATTCTTACTTTTTCTTCTTTTTCGCCTATAACGCAGATGTTTCTATTCACGCTGAGATGATATGAAATAGAGAGACAAATGAAAAGAAGAGAGGCTACCTTCTTTTCCCGTTTTGTTCTATTGTATGGCTATGAAAAGAATATACATAGAGAGCCTCGGATGCGCAAAGAATCAGGTTGACTCGGAGATACTTCTCTCCTATGCGGGAGAGGACGGCTATACACGTACCGATAATGTGGAGGATGCGGATGTCATCGTCGTCAACACATGCGGCTTTATAGAGAGTGCAAAGGAGGAGTCGATAAATACATTCTTCGCACTCAAAAAGAAGAATCCCGGGGCGAAGATAATACTTGCGGGGTGCCTTGCACAGCGCTACGGGAAGGAAATGGAACTCGAGGAGGCCGATGCGATATTCGGTAACCGCGATCTTTCTCTCTTTCCCTCCGTTCTCGACGGCCTCGATGAGGAAAAGCAGACTGTGCTTCTTCCGGAGTATCCGGACCCGGACAGAGAGCGTGACGAGAGAAAGGATCTGCTCTCTTTCCCCCGCTCCGCCTATTTGAAGATAAGCGAAGGCTGCAACCACTGCTGCTCCTATTGTGCCATTCCCGTCATAAGGGGACCTCTGCGATCACGACCTTTTGAAAAGGTTGTGGCTGAGGCAGAGAGACTAATAAAGAGCGGTATCTACGAAATAAACATCATTGCTCAGGACCTTGGAGCTTACGGCCTTGACTTATACGGCAGGAGCAGATTCGTGGAGCTTATGGATACTCTCTCGTCCTTAGATGGAGACTTTGTATTGAGAATGCTCTATATCCATCCCGATACATTCCCCTTGGATTTGATAGACCTCGTTGCTTCAAGGGAAAAGATTCTTCCCTATTTCGATATCCCGGTGCAGCATGCTGACCACAATATTCTTCTCAGGATGAAAAGAACGGGAAGCGGAGAAAAGTACGGAGAGCTCTTTGAGAAAATCAGGGAGAAGAATCCCGATGCCGTCATAAGAACAACGCTTATGCTGGGCTTCCCCGGAGAGGACAGGGCGTCATTCGAAGAGCTCCTGTCATTTATAGAGAAAGCACAGCCGGACTGGATGGGATCCTTCCTCTACTCAAGGGAGGAAGATACTCCTGCATATAAGATGAGGAATCAGAAGGATCATGACAAGGCCGTAAAGACAGCTTCCAAATGGCAGAAGGAACTCGAGGAGAAACAGAGCGCAATTACTTCTGAGCGCCTCGAGAGATTCGTCGGAAGGGAATACCGCGCGATAGTCGAGGAGACGATAGAAGGCGAGGACCTTGCCATCGGACGCATATACTCCCAGGCGCCTGATGTGGATGGCCTGACAGTCATAATGGGACGCTCTCTTAAAAGCGGAGACGTCGTAAATGTCGGAATCAGAAAGGTCAGAGGAGTTGACCTGGAGGGTATTCTCATTGATTGATCTAAGTGTACTCAACGCCGAGCAGAGAGAGGCTGTTCTCGACGATAAGAACAATCTTCTTATCCTTGCCTGTGCCGGAAGCGGTAAGACGCTGACAATTACCTATAAGATAGCATATGCCATAGAAAACGGATTGTATCCCTCCCAGGTCTGTGCCGTTACATTCACCAACCGTGCCGCAAAGGAGATGAAGGACAGAATCGAGAAGCTTCTTCCCTCTGTCGATACATCCCATATGGTGGTGAGAACATTTCATTCGCTCTGCGCTTCGCTCCTCAGACGTTTCGGCGAGAAGGTCGGACTCAGAAAAGACTTCACGATATATGATGATGACGATGCCTATCAGGTACTCTGCTCTGTGTCAAACAAGGAGAAGAGGATCCTCAGGGAGATCTCACGTACGATATCGAAGGTGAAGGACCTCGGACTCACACCCGACGACAGGGATTTTCGTAAATATTCGCAGTATCCTGATTTTCCGGTGATCTTTGCTGCATACAACAATGCTCTCAGAAAGAGCGGGAATGTCGACTTTGCAGATCTCATCGGTAAGGCCGAGGAGCTCTTGAGAGTGGATGATGAGGCGAGAGCGTACTGTCACAGCCGCTTCAAACTTGTTCTTGTCGACGAGTATCAGGATTCAAACAAGGAACAGTTCAAGTTCCTAGAGCTCTTCGTCTCCCCCGAGAGCCAGCTTGTCGCAGTCGGTGACGACGACCAGTCGATATACTCCTTCAGAGGAGCCGAGATAAGAAATATCCTCTCGTTCGCCGATGACTTCGGTCGCGTAAGAGAGATAAAGCTCGAGAAGAACTACCGCTCGACTGATCAGATTCTCCAGCCATGTGCTGCTCTCATAAAGCACAACGAATACCGCCACGACAAGGATATAGTGTCGGCAGACGGAAAGAAGGGCCAGAAGCCTGTTGTCCTTATAAGTCAGAGCGGACTCATGGAGGCGAGAAGGGTAGTCGATATAATCAAGGGAACAAGGGATTACAACAATACGGCGATAATCTACAGAACTAACGCCCAGTCACTTCCATTTGAAACCGCCCTCACTAATGATCATATACCTTATAAGGTGATAGGCTCTCTCAAGTTCTACGAAAGAGAGGAAATCAAGGACGCACTTGCCTATCTCCGGCTTCTCGTGAATCCCTACGACAGGGTTTCCTTTGAAAGGATAATCAATAAGCCCTCCCGTAAGATCGGAGAGAAGAAGATAGAGGAGATAGAGAGTATATCGGACGACTTATATGAAGCTCTCACATCCTATGCTCAAAGTTCAAGCATGGAGGGAGTTCGTACATTCCTCATTGCATGGAAGAACGGGAAGGAGAGACTCGAGTGCGGAACACCGCTCTCGGAGCTCCTCCTCTCTGCCCTCGAAGAGACGGGGCTTATGAGCTACTACGAGAGTGAGAGCGACAGAGCCGTAAGACAGTCCAAACTCGATAACCTTTCCCAGCTTGTCTCTGCTCTCGGCGGAGGAGTTACAGACGAGGAGGATTCAATTCTCGACGAAGAAGAGGAAGAAGAGAGTGTGGAGCGGAAGGGAATAGATGCCCTGCGTTCATTTCTCGAGCATATCACTCTCGATACCACCGTACTCGGTAAGGAAGACCCGAGAGACAAGGACGGCGTCACACTCATCACGATGCATAACACAAAGGGGCTTGAGTATGATACGGTCTTCTGCGTGGGACTCGAGGACTCGATAATCCCGGGGCGCAATGCCGAAAGTCATAAAGCCTGTGAAGAGGAGAGAAGGATACTCTATGTTGCAATGACGAGAGCGAGAAGAAAGCTCTACCTTTCCTATGCAAAGTCAAGGCTTATGTGGGGTATGGTGAAATACCCGATGCCGACCCCCTTCCTGAGTGATATCCCATCGTCTCTTCTCGACGGCGACACGGGAGGATACTATTCTTCACGCGTCGAGACGACGATATCGAACACACCATCATGGGCTGCGGGCTTGAACATAACGAAAAAGGAAGAGCCGAAGATAAAGACAGACTCGAGGCAGCTCTCTCTCAATGTCGGGGACAGAGTCAAGGCTCCCGACAAGGGCGAAGGCACTGTCAGCGACATCACAGACAACGGCGAGAAGACGATAATCACCGTCATATATGACTCTGGACGGACACTCAGGTACGTTGCAGGGAATGCGAATATCGAAAAAATAGAGTAAACGTATGGACAACAAAAGAATAAATTGTCTAAAATAGCTCTGTTCGTTTAAGAACGACCCGTCAGTCGTGTAGGAACTACCTCCTCGAGTGAACTTGCTCTGCCCGCCCGGACAGATGTCCGCCGTTTCCTTTCCCAGAGGCATGAGGCTGAGCAAGGTAGCAGAAGGTGACGGAAAAGATGGTTATCTCTCTGTAAAGCTGAGCGACCGCTTTACACAAAAAGAGGGTGGCTTATCTCTCCAGACTGTGCCGAAAGGTCGGAAACGGTGTTTCCGAGGTTAGAAAAAGATAGGATGAATAAAATGAAGACTATTTTTGTTAAGCCAGCTACGATGGAAAAGAAATGGTATCTCATCGATGCTGAAGGCAAGAATCTGGGCCGTGTTGCAGTTGCTGCAGCAAGAATACTCAGAGGTAAGAACAAGCCGGAATATGTTCCTCATCAGGATATGGGGGATTACGTTATAATTATCAATGCAGCCAAGGCCAATGTCACAGGTAACAAGGTCGAGGACAAGATGTACTATCGTCACTCGATGTTCCCCGGTGGACTCAAGGCCGAGAACTATGGAAAGATGATCGTCCGCAAGCCGACCTATCCTATGGAGCACGCTGTCAAGGGTATGCTTCCTTCAGGAAAGCTTGGTTCAAGACTCTTTGTTAACCTGCACGTATATGCAGGAGCAGAGCATCCGCATATGGCACAGAAGCCTGAGAAAGTTGAGCTTTAAGAGAGGTAACTGAAAATGGCAAAGAATGAAAACAAAGTTGTTGACCTCGGACACGGAGTTGGCAGAAGAAAGACTGCTGTTGCTAGAGTTTACCTCAGAGAAGGCAACGGTGATGTAGTTGTTAACGGAAAGAAGCTTGACGAGTACTTCGTTGACGCAAGCGATGCAGCTAAGGTTAATGAGCCGTTTGCTGTAACAGAGACAACAGGCAAGTTCAATCTCGTAATTAACGTATGCGGCGGCGGTATCCACGGTCAGGCAGAGGCCTGCAGACACGGAGTTGCAAGAGCACTTGTCGAATATGACGAGAGTCTCAAAAGCGCTCTCCACACAGCAGGTCTCATGACTCGTGACCCGAGAATGGTCGAGAGAAAGAAGTATGGACAGCGTGGAGCAAGAAGACGCTTCCAGTTCTCAAAGCGTTAATCGTTTTATATTTCAGGAAGGCCAGGTTTCTGGCCTTTTTAAGTCTAACTATGAGTGCATACGAAAAAGGGTTATATCTTCTATCAATTAGGGAACATTCCAAATCGGAGCTGAGAGAGAAGCTCTTAAGTAAGGGCTTTGACGAAAAAGAGACGGAAGATGCCATCGTCACACTCTCGACAGAAGGCGCCCTCTCGGATGAGCGTTATGCCTCATCCTTTATCCGCTCGAGACTCAGAAAGAGTCCCGAAGGACGCTCTCTTCTCTTAAGCCGACTCATGATGAAAGGCGTCGAAAAGGAAACGGCAGAGAGAGCACTCTCGAGAGTCTGGGAAGAAGGGGAGTACATAGAGCCCTTAAGAAAAGCTCTCAATAAATACGGAAAAGAGAAGATGCTTAAAAAAGGTTTCAGGATGGATGAAATAAGAGAGGCGGAGAATGAATAGA
Organism: uncultured Oscillospiraceae bacterium; assembly: GCA_963636745.1. GTDB lineage: Bacteria > Spirochaetota > Spirochaetia > Sphaerochaetales > Sphaerochaetaceae > Ornithospirochaeta. Next base: position 6,514 of record CAVHKW010000093.1, read on the forward strand.
AAAAAGAGAATAACATTAATCATCTCACTCCTTGCTTTCTTTTCATATCTCTTCATAACACTAACTCAATCCCTGAGCCTCAACATAGTTTCAATAATCATCACATCAATCCCTTTAATTGCCTTTCTTTACATAGAAAACGACGAAGGAAAGAAAAAGAAGATAATTCTCCTTCTCCTCTCATTTATACTATCGGCTCTCTCTGTATTCATAGTTTCTATAATACAGGACAATGCCGATACAAAGAGTGCTCTTATCAAAGCAATCTCGTCTGTCTATCTCTTGATTCCTCTCATCATCCTCATAGATGACGAAGACAACGCGAGACGTAAGACATCTTTCCTCTCCCTTATCCTCACATCTCTCATCTACCTCCCTTACAAGGAAACAATAGAAAACTATTATTACTTCTATTCCTCAATAGCTGACTACTCATCATTCCTCTTCTATTCAAGGCTTATCTACATCCTTACTCTCATAATCCCCATAGAAGAGATCATATTCAACACAAGTAAAAACTACCTTTCAATACTATTAATAATGACATCGTCAATATTGGCGATAATCTCCCGAAATCCAGGAGATGGATACCTCTTCTTCCTAATCCTATTAATATATATATCGCGCGGGAAGGAAGAGATGATAGTTACAACGAGGCGTAAGATAATACTCTCGAAACTCGAGCCTGTCGAGATCGAGAAGATCAGAAAGAAAAAGAAGCCCAAAGTCTACGAAATTCCACCCAATCTCCCCGTAGATGACAGGGTAGGTGAAGATATACAGTAGATATGCGGTATTTATGCAGTGCAGCCGAGTGTTTTTTTATATAATAAACATATAAAAACAAAGAAAAAAATAATAAAAAGTGTAACCTTTCATATCTTAATTGTTTTATCTTGACAGGTAATGTATCGTTAGGTACAATCCAAAATGTATAACGGAATAAAGGGTAAGGCATGCCTTGAGGTGTGTTCCCGAATTTTCAATGGAGGAAAAAATGAAAAAAATCCTTACAATCGCACTCGTTGCACTGCTTGCAGCAA
>CAVHKW010000094.1:0-7141 GCA_963636745.1 uncultured Oscillospiraceae bacterium
CCGAGGATTATTGATTCAATTCTGGAGAGATACCTCTCAGCTTTTGGAGCTGTATATATAGAGGGAGCAAAATATATAGGTAAGACCTGGACTGCTGAATATCGTTCAAAAAGTGCATGCTTCATTGCTGACCCTGCAGGAAATTACCGCAACAGGCAGTATGCCGAGATGGATCCATCTTTTGTCCTTCCCGGAGAGAGGCCCCGGCTTATTGACGAATGGCAGGACGTTCCTGCTATCTGGGATGCCGTACGTTTTGAAGTTGATAAGGCGTCATCCTCCGGCAATTTCATTCTGACAGGCTCCGCAACCCCCAACTGGAAGAGCATTTCACACAGCGGGGCAGGAAGAATCGGAACCATTAGAATGCGGCCGATGAGTTTATATGAGATGGGTTATTCCAGTGGAGATGTTTCTCTTGAAAAGTTATGTAAGGGAGAAATTAACAACAAGATGCTGAAAAGCGTAAAACTGGAAGATCTTGTTGATTACATACTACGCGGTGGATGGCCCGGAAATATTGGAAAGAAGCTCGAGGATGCTGTTCTTCTGCCGAAAGATTACATAAAGACTGTTCTGAATAAAGATATCTTCAGTCTGGACAATGTTCATAGAGATGCGACACTGATGGAACTCCTTATGAAATCTCTGGCCCGGAATGAGTCATCGACGGCAACACTCAAAACCTTCCAATGTGATATCAAATCGGGAAGCGGCAGGGAAGTTACAACAGATACCATCTCCTCCTATCTTGATATACTCAACAAGCTCCTTCTTGTTGATAACCAGCTTCCTTTCGCGTCAAGGCTGAGGTCTTCCGTCAGAGTGCGTCAGCAGGTGAAGAGACATCTTGTAGACCCTTCTCTCAGTGCTTCTCTTCTGAATGCTACTCCTCAGAGTCTTATAACGGATCTTGAAACGCTGGGTTTGTTGTTCGAAGCATTATGTGTCAGAGATTTAAGGATATACGCCGAATCATTTGGAGCTGAACTCTATCATTACCTTGACTACAGGAACAGAGAAATGGATGCAGTTATTTCTCTTCCTGATGGAGAGTGGTGTGGATTCGAGATAAAGCTCGGAAGAAACAGGATAGACGAAGGGTCGGAGAATCTTCTTAAGATAAAGAAGGAAATTGAAAAGGAAGATAAGGAAAAGGGCCCGAAAATTCTCTGTGTTATCTGCGGTCTTGAAGGTGCTGTGTATAAGCGTCCTGATGGAGTTTATGTCGTACCTCTTACCGCACTCAAGCCGTAAATCCCGGGTGTTTTCAAATAGGCTGAAGATGTCTCTTTCCATAGAGTCCTCCAAAGATGTGAGACTGAGAGAGAAGATAAGATTGCCTTGAAATGATTTTCTCTGCATACTTTCAATATGGAAAAAGAATATTTAGAGAGAGCGAAAGCGCTCACATCATTCATCGAATCATCACCGTCTCCATATCATGTAGTCGACAACATGAAAGAAAAGCTCCTCAGAAACGGCTTTATAGAGCTCAGCGAGAGCAGACACTTCAACGTGGAAAGAGGTAAGTCATACTTTGTCACACGCTCATCATCGGCACTCATTGCCTTCCGTGTTCCCGAAAATCCCCGCTTTTTCAATATAGTTGCGGCACATACCGACTCTCCATGTTTCAAGGTGAAATGGAATCCCGTAATTAAATCGAGCGGAATGCCGAGTCGTCTCAATACCGAGGGATACGGAGGTCTTCTTGCTTATACATGGTTTGACCGTCCCCTATCTCTTGCAGGAAGAGTCTTCTACACGGAGAAGGGAGAACTCAGGGAAAAACACATAGATTTCAGTAATGAGATGAATTTAATCATCCCCTCTCTTGCCATCCACCAGAACAGAGAGGCGAACAACGGCTGGAAGATTTCATATCAGAAGGAGATGCTCCCCATCTTCAGCGACGGCGACGACGACCTACTCTCTCTCCTTGCCGATAAGTGCTCGACCGATAAAGAGAACATCAAAGACTACGATCTCTTCCTATACAACAATACTCCCGCATCCTTCAGCGGAAGGAACAATGAATATTTCTCGATAGGGCGCATAGACGACAACGAGTGTGCATTCTGCGCTCTCACATCTCTTATCGATGCCGACAACAGGGATGCTGTAAGTATGGTATCTCTCTTCGACAACGAGGAGACCGGAAGCGGAACACGGCAGGGTGCTCTCTCTGACTTCCTTTCATCTGTTATCGAGAGAATATCGCTCTCCATCGGGTGGAACAGCGAAGACAAGTACATAGCGCTCTCTTCCTCATTCATGCTCAGTGCCGACAACGGACACGCCGTCCATCCTTCATACAGCGAGAAGAGTGACATAACAAACAAGCCCAGAATGAACGGAGGAATCCTCCTTAAGTATGCAGCAAGTCAGAAATACACGACAAGCGGAGAAAGCGGAGCACTCACCCGCCTTCTTCTCGAGAAGAACAACATCCCCTACCAGATATTCTTCAATAACAGCGATCTTCCCGGTGGATCCACGCTCGGAAATCTCTCGACGGAGAAGATCTCGATAAAGACAAGCGACATAGGATGCGCGGAGCTTGCAATGCACTCATCCTATGAGACGGCAGGAGTCAGGGACGTTAAGTACATGCTTGATTTCTTCCGCGCTTTTCTTTCCGTGTAACGGAGAGACGGACTATGGCGCCGCTGTAGTCCGTAATCTCTCTATCTTTTACTCTTTGTACATACCCCGATACCCCAGTTGAGCATAAGGTATTCACACTTTCCGCAGCATCCCGGAGATGAAAACACACCCCAGTCGGCACGTGCACCCACTTCTTTTGAGAGATCCGCTTTCTTATACATTCCGGTAAAACACTTCAGCCCTGATGACACAACTGTATATTCAGAGCCGTCGATCTTCATGTGACACGCTCCTCCAGAGACAGAATCGAGGTCATCGTCATCAAGTTCCCCGCTCTTCCTGAAGGATGCAAAATAGTCTTCCGCATCCTCTTGTGTCAGCGTCACGCCGTTCTTTGACGCAATTGAGATGAGTTCGCCGACGCTTCCTGCTTTCTTAACTTTCTTCAATACTTCACTATCGATCATATTTCCTCCAAATGGGTTCTTTTCTCTATCAGTAATATACGAAGAGAAGAGCTAAGGGTTATTCAAAGTTTCCCAATTGGCTCTTCTTTTCTCCGAATTGGATAATCAAACAGAAAAAACCTCCTTTGATTGTCTATACACATCAAGGAGGTTCCCGATAATCATGGTATAAGAATGGTCAGTAACCGTTCTATCTCAGGAGTTGAAATATAACTACGTAGCAGACTTTTTTCTATCCGCACCCGGTATAATTTCTTATATCTTCTGCTTTTATCTAAAAGCCTATCCCGAAAGCCTTACTTCGTCTCTTCTGTTGCCTTCCAGAGCTTCTCAAGGCTGTAGAACTCTCTGAGCTCTGCGCTCATGAGGTGTATTACGATGTCGCCGCAGTCGATAAGCTCCCATCCGTCGTCGCCGGGTGTCTTATGGCGGTTGTTGACAGAGAGCCCGAGGTCATTGAGCTCTGACCAGAGCTGGTGGACAACGCCCTTGAGGTGACCTGTACTTGTCACAGTCCCGATCACGAATGCGGAGGCAAACGAGCAGTCCTTCAAGTCTACGATCGTCACATTCTGTACATTGTGATCATTTAAATATGCTTCAATTCTTTTTGCTTTTTCCAATACTTTCTCTTCCATATCTACCTCTATAATCTTCCGCCGTCCTTTATAAATGAATAAAGCTCGCTTGTAACCTTTGCTTCTTTTATATCATTCCTTTCAAAGAACGGCCTCTGCATTTCTATTATAAAACACACCATCTCCTCAAGAGTCCCGAGTGAGAATATATGTGCTCTGTCCTCGTCACTGAGGTGTTTCCGCCCCGGCTCAGTATAGTCGGATATATAAATAATTGCACCAAGTCTCGTCATATCTTTCGAGCCCAGGGTATGGTGCCTCACAGCCTTCTTCATATCCTCCGGGATACTCTCCCCTACGTCGCGCTCGAAGTAGAGAGCGGCAAGAGGGCCGTGGAGGAGCATGGGCTCATTGATCTCGGCGTCGTCGAGGGTGAAACCACTCTCGAGAAGGAGGTCTATGTCCTCTTTTTTTGCACTGTAGCGGTATGCATCGTGGTATATTCCCGATATAACCGCACTCGTCTCGTCAACACCGAAGCGGCGGGCTAAATACTCTGCAGCAGACACAACCCCGAGGGAGTGTACATAGCGCGAGGGCTTTATCATATTTCTGACTTTATCTCTTATCTTTATATAGTCCATTTTCCTCGATGTACTCCCTCACGGAGTCGCTCAGGAGAGAGAAATCTCCGTCCCTGACACTTGTACTTGATGCCACAGTCTCTTCGCTCTTTACATATATTATCTCGGCGCCTTCCGGTTTTATATGAGCCGTGTTATCCCTGAGGAAACAATAGAACCTCACATGGCTCTTTAAATAAGCCCAGTCATGCCACTCTTCAAGCGTCGGGATAATATCATCACCGATGATGAAGTTGACTCTCCCGTCGTCTTCAAGAAGGGGAAAGAGCTCACGGATGGTGTCGGATGTGAAACTCACACCCTTCTTTCTTCCCTCTATGTCCGATACGACAACAGACATTTCGTCTTCGGGATAAAGATCCGTGTAGTCTATAAGAGCACAGTTCAGCATCGCCATCCTGTCGGAGAATGATGCTGTTTTGTGTCCTCTCTTGAAGTTGGAGACAAAAGCCGGAATAACATAGAGTGTTGTTATATCGGTAAGAGTCGCCACACTGTGAAAGAGATTAATATGCCCTATGTGGACAGGGTCGAATGTGCCGCCGAGTATGGCTTTCTTTTCACTCTTCATCGCGGTAATAGGCATCCGTATCCATTTTGGATGTAAAGCTCGATTCGGAAGATGCCGCTCCGACTCCGCTGAGATCATAGAGCGCCTTCTTTACAGGCTCTAAAAGCTCATCGTCATAAATCGAAAGAGGAAGCACTTCCATTGAAGATGAGTATTTCTTCTTCAACTCCTCAAAGCGCTCTTCTGTTCCGTCTTCATCAATCTTAGTTCCGATGAGAATTCTCTTCTTTTCGCCAAGTTCCTTTGAATACTTCTCGACTTCACCCGAGAGAACATCATAGGCGGTGAGATAGTTGTCATCGCTGAGGTCCACGAGGAATGCCAGTCCCTTTGTTCTCGATATGTGCCTGAGAAACTTGAACCCCATGCCGAGGCCTTCGCTTGCTCCCTCGATTATTCCCGGGATATCGGCAAGAACAACATCCTTATCCCACATTCTCATGACACCGAGCTGCGGAATCTTGGTTGTAAAGGGATAGCCTGCAACCTTGCTGCGTGCATTCGTGAGAAGATTCAACAAGCTCGACTTACCGGCGTTTGGAAAGCCCACAAAGCCCACATCGGCAATGACGAGGAGTTCCACCCCGACTCTCATACTCACGCCCTTTTCGCCGCTCTGTGCAAAACGGGGTGTCTGATGTGTCGATGTTCTGAAGTGCCAGTTTCCGAGTCCGCCTTTTCCTCCCTTGAGGAAGACGAACCTATCACTGTCGGAAAGATCTTTGATTATCTCTCCCGTCTCGGCATTCTTTATAACAGTTCCGGGAGGAACGGGAATTTCGATGTCACGGCCGTCTCTGCCGTACATTCTCGCACCCTGGCCGCCGCGCCCGTTCTCCGCACGGTAGCTTCTCACCATCTTGAGGTGTCCGAGCGTTCTCAGGTTATCCTTCACGACAAAGATGACATCTCCGCCGCGTCCACCGTCTCCGCCGTCCGGTCCGCCCTTGGGTACGAACTTTTCACGACGGAAGGAGACGCAACCTGCGCCTCCATCCCCTGATTGTACATCAATATATGTTTCGTCTGAAAATCCAAACATATAAATGAATTAATTAGTTCTGAGCCTCAACAGCTACGATTGAGCAGTACTTTCTGTCCTTTCTTTCATAGAACTTGACAGTGCCGCTTACCTTAGCAAAGAGTGTATAATCATTGCCGCAGCCGCAGTTTTCACCAGCGTGAATCTTTGTGCCGTGCTGACGTACAATAATCTCACCAGCCTTTACAAGCTGTCCGCCGAATCTCTTGACGCCGAGGCGCTGAGCATTGGAATCACGACCGTTGCGGCTTGAACCGCCACCTTTCTTATGTGCCATACTTCTGCCTCCTTAGCATTCAATCTTGTTGATTGTAATCTGGGTGTACTTCTCTCTGTGTCCCTGGGTTCTTCTGTAACCCTTTCTTCTGTGGAACTTGTAGACCTTCACCTTGTCGCCTTTGACTTCTTCACCTACTGTAGCGAGAACCTTTGCGTTTTCAACACATGGTGTGCCGAATACAGCCTTATCTCCATCTACGACAGCGAGAACCTTACTGATCTCATAAGAGGAACCTTCCTCCTGAGCAATTCTGTCAACAAGAAGTACAGAGCCTTCTTCAGCCTTATACTGCTTGCCTAGGATTTCTACTAATGCGTACATGTATTTGTCCTTTGTTAATTTTTGCTTTATTTTCTTCGTCGGGATTATCTTCTTCAACCACCCCGGAAGAAAAAGATTGATTAAAGGAAGTGAAAAGCATGCTGGACAACCAACCGTTCGGTTGATATCATCAGGATATGGAATCTGATAAGAGAAACACAATATTAAATAAAGCTGAGGAGATAATCTCATCGTCCGGCATGGAGAACTTCTCACTCTCCGTTCTTGCGGAAGCAGTCGGCATAACAAAGGCAACGCTCTACAACTACTTCAAAAGTAAGGACGAACTTCTCTCGTCTTTAATAGCGTCGGGCCACAAAAGGTTCATGAAGAAGGGCTTCAAGCTCAACCTCACGGGAACTGCCCGGGATATTCTTCTCTCTGCAGGAAGCCACTGGACGGACATATTCCTCTCCGACGAGAACACATCGTGGCTCAGGATCGTCTTCTCGACGCATCTTACATCGCCCCTCACGGAGGAGGAGTATCATTCGATTGTTCTTATGCTCGAGAGCCAGGTCCAGGTGGTAATATCTTCATTCTCACTTTCTCCCGTAAACGGCGAAATCATGACGGAGCTTCTCTCGTCACTCCTCTTAAAAAGACTCACAGAGTCCCTCGAGGGAGA
>CAVHKW010000095.1:0-36708 GCA_963636745.1 uncultured Oscillospiraceae bacterium
AGGTTGAGACTATGTGTATAACTGAATATAACGAAGAAGAGACTTATGAAATCTATGGAGAGAGATGTGAAGCCAGAGGTAGAGCAGAAGGTAAAGCTGAAGGTAAAACTGAAGGTGTGATTGAAACTCTTGTGGGCTTTCTTAAAGACGGACTAATCAGTGAGAAGAAGGCTGCAGATCGAGCAGGAATGTCTCTCGAAAACTTTAGGAAAGCTGCTGCCGTCTACTGCAATTAAAAACTACAGATTTTTATTTATTCACATATGGGGGTGTTGAAATGACAAAAGAAACAGGAATGATGCCATGTCTATAGAGAATGCTGTAAATTCGGCTTTAGATGAAATGCCAAAAGATTTTTCTATAAGGGAATTTCTTTTACAGAACAGAGAAAGGGTGGTGGCTATGATTGTTGATCAATATAATGAAGAAAAAGCTTATGTAATAGCACGTGAGGCCAGAGAAAAAGCAAAAGACAGCGCAAATAATAAAGCCGATGGTAATGATTGAGGCTGTTGTTGTTTTTCTAAGAAGAGCTAAGGAGTGAGAAAAAGCTCTTCGTGTTAGAGATCCCAACAAACTCAATCGTTTTTACTTCTCTTCTTTCCCTCAACTTTCGGCTCGTAATCTATGAACTCACTCGACTGTGCGACATCTGTGTAATATGTGAGAGGACCGTTATAACCGATCTTGAAATAGCCGGTTTCACCGTTACGGTTCTTAGCGACAATCATCTTCGTTACCTGGATAGATGCTCGTCCCTGGCTGTCCTTAAGATTCTTCTGTTTCTCTTCATCGGAGAGCGTCTTCTTTCTGTGCAGAAAGCATACTATGTCGGCATCTTGCTCAATGGATCCAGAGTCACGGAGATTGGAGAGAATAGGTTCCTGTTCCTCGCTCTCACGTCCGACCTGGCATAGTACAACGACAGGGACCTTGAGCTCACGTGCAAGCTGCTTGAGAGAAAGAGAAATATAGGAAACCTGTTCGAACTTCTTTGCGTTGATAAGGTAAGCAGGCGGAGAAATAAGACCTATATAGTCGATTACTATGCACTGAATCCCCTTCTCTTTCTGTAGTAGTCTCGCCTTGGTTTTAAGTTCAGTCAGATTAATATTCGGAACGTCAACAATTAGTAGACTGTCCTTAAGATCATAAACACGTGCAACAGAATCCTTGACTCTCTCGAACTCGTCTGGAAGCATATTTTTCTTGATTATCTTGGAAAGTTCCACCTTGGAGTCAATTGAAAATAAACGTTGTCCTATAGAAAAAGCAGGCATTTCAAGAGAGAAGAAAGCAACTTTCGTCCCGTTGTTGATCATATTATGCATCATGCTCAGTGCAAATGCCGTCTTTCCTATACTCGGTCTTGCTGCAATGATTACATATTCCTCTGGGGCGAAACCTCCGTTGGTATAACGATCGAGGACGGAGAACCCTGTCTCTACCCTGTCGCTCTTTTCGCCGTTCTCCATACTGTTGACAAGGTTAGTGAATACGTCAAGCATAATCTTGCCGACCTCGTATTCACTTGCATTCTGGTTATAGCCGGAGAGGAGAGCGTCGTTGATTTCTTTCGAATCCTTCTCAAGCTCCTGTCTGATATCGACAGAAGGATCGAACACAGCCCCCTGGAGCTTATTTGAAAGCTTGAAGAGCGTTCTTCTATACGAAGCATCCTTGATTATAGAACAATACTCTTTTACGTTTGATGATATGAAAGGAAGTGATGTAAGGGATGAAATATATCCCGTTCCACCGCATTTCTCAATGGTATTCTTCTGTCTCAGATAGTTGAGAAGAATGACACCGTCGAACTCTGTCTTTCCTTCCTTGTTTACAAGTTCATCTATAGACCTGTAGATTTCCCTGTTTGTAGGAGAATAGAAGTCGCTCTCATTGATGAGAGGGCTTATCTCATCCCACATCGAGCTGTCAAGAAGTAAGGCCCCGAGAACCAATTTCTCGGCATCTTCATCATGAGGTAATGAACGTATGACTGGAGATTCATTCTCCCGGGACCCTGGCATAGATAATTAACCCTCTACCTTCTCTTCAACAGCCGGAGCTTCTTCCTTGACTTCAGCCTGAGAAGCTGCTTCTGCTTCAGCCTTTGCCTTAGCTTCAGCCTCTTCCTTCTCCTTGAGAGCCTTCTGCTCTGCCTTTACCTGAGCTTCTGACTTGACTGTGAGGGAGATAACTGACTTATCGTTTTCATAGAGATGAGCAACAATCTGATATGTTCCTGTCATCTTGATTGAGTGAGTAGGAACATCGAGCTTCTTCTTCTCGATTTCGAAGCCTTCCTTCAAGAGGGCCTCCTGAACCATAAGAGCTGTAACAGAGCCGAAGAGCTTACCTGAGTCACCAGCCGGAACAACAAGAGTAAGGCTGACCTTGTCGAGTCTTTCCTTGAGGGATGCACTCTGCTCTCTCTTCTCTGCCTTTCTCTTTTCAATCTGCTCAGCCTTCTGCTGGAAGATAGCAGCATTGGTCTTGTTGTACATTACAGCAGCACCTGTGGGGAGAAGATAGTTTCTTGCATAACCATCTTTTACGTTTACGATGTCGCCTTCTTCACCGACATGGATGACATCCTGATTAAGAATGATTTTCATTGCACTTTCCTTTTCTTCAAATCGAAGAAGTTCTCGAGTATACCAATAACAGGTACACCTAAGAGAACAATTAAATTTAACCCCGGAATCAAAATGGAGATCAAAGCCAAAGTGAAAAAGAGAGTTGTACTCTTCAATCCACTCACCTTCTTCTTCAACCAATAATAGAGAACGGAGAAACCCTGAACTCCATAGATGATCAAAGATGCAGTCAAAACACTCATGGAAAGAATGAAAAGAACTGCGGGTACAGATATAAGGCGTGAGACGAGCGTCAAAGCAAGAGAGAGAATCAGGAGCCATATGAGGCCTGATGAAAACTCTATTGAATATAACTTCTCATCCCAGTCGCCTTCTCTTGAATGCACCACACTCCCGAAAAGGAAGTATGACACACAGGCTGCACCGACTACGAGGGGGAACATCACAACCGCGGCGGCAGTAATCAAAATGAGGAAGAAAAACTCCACATCGATACCAAGCCCCAGGGAAGTGAACATCTCACTTATAACCGGCACAAACGCATCCTTATATCCATTATAAACGGAAGTAAAGAGCGCCCTATCTGCACAGAAGACTACAGCAAAGAAAAGCACGAGAACAAAAGAAGGAAGAACGGAGAGCAATAATCTCGCATCGACTCTTTTATTCTTCGCACTCGTCCATATTATTCCAGCCGCTGACAGCGACAGGGGGATATACATATTCATAAGCACCATAAAAAGGTAGTAGGCACTTCCCTTCATAATATAAAAGGAATAGCCGAAAAGAACACCTAGAACAGTTAAAGCTGTTAAAGCCGTCTCCTTTTTTCCATGCTTATAAGCAAAATTCATGAGGGGGACCGCTATAAAGAGCGAAAAGAAATTCGAAAGCCCCATTATTGTGGATATCACAACTGTGATTATGATATCACGCAAAGAAAAACGCTCACCCTCTGTCATTTCACTTCTTCTCGAACGGGAGATAAGCAAGAGTTCTAGCTCTCTTGATTTCTCTGTTGAGAGCTCTCTGGTGCTTAGCACATGTTCCTGTGATACGTGCAGGAAGGATCTTTCCTCTCTCTGTAATGTATCTCTTCAAGGACTCGGGGTTCTTGTAATCAGCCTTGGCAGCACCCTGGCAGAACTTACAAACTTTCTTCTTGAAGCTTGTCTTTCTTCCACCGAGCTTCCTGTCCTTGTTGAAGCCGCCCTTATCCATTTCTGCAAAATCTTTATCGTCTTTCATTTTTAACTCCTTCTAGAACGGGATATCGTCATCCTGAAAATCTTCAGGCCCGTTCGTTAATACCGGTCTCTGCTGGGAAGACCTGTTTTCACTGTTGTAGTTGTTGTTATAACTACTTGAACTTTGAGCATTGGGAGAGCTGTTTCTCTGCACGACAGAGTCTGCAACCGCACTACCCTCACCTCTGCTTGCACCCTGAGTCAAGGTCAATTGATTGACATATATCTCAACTCTGTTCCTGCTCTGACCGTCACTTCCCTCCCAGCGGTTCTGCCTGAGCTCACCGTTGATAGCGATCATACGACCCTTGGTAAGATAAGAGTTGGTTGCTTCTGCAGCTTTACCGAAATATACACAATCGAAGAAGGAAGTTTCCTCCCCCCATGTTCCATCAGCATTCCTCTTTGATCTGTTGACGGCAAGGGAAAAACGTACGATTGCTCCTCCGTTGGGTGAATATCTCAATTCGCCATCTCTTGTTAATCTACCCGTGAGTGTTACACAGTTGATGTCTGCCATAGTTACCTCAGATCTTCTCAGGATTGATGAACAGATATTTCAATACGTTGTAGCTCAGCTCGAATGCTCTGCTCATATCTTTGACATGAGTGCCTTCAGCCTTGATTTCATAGTAGAAATAGTGACCCTTTTCCTGCTTGTTGATGAGATAAGCGAGTGTTCTTACTCCCATATCTTCTTTCTTTGTGACTTCGACGCCGTACTTGGCGAAGCTGGACTCGACGAGTTCAAGTCCTTCCTTTGTCTTATCTTCGTTAGCATCGAAGATAACTGTGAACTCATAATTTGAAATCATGAATTCCTCCTTGTGGACATAAAATTTGATCCGATAACTTCGGATAAAGAGGTAGACTTATACTAAAAGAAGCGAAAGAATTAGTCAACGCAGTGAAACGCTTTTCAACGAGATTGAAATAAGAAATTCTTCCTGTTGCATATGCTCTTTCGTCACACTCATTGATATCTTATCGTCAAGTATTTTGAGAGCGTCCCTGGCATTCTTCAAAGAGGCCTGTATGTGTTGATTATAATCGAAGCTTCCTCTTTCTTTGTTATGCACTTATCCATCGCTTCTTTTGTTATGAAGCGCTGTGCTTCGTCTTCCGTCATTCTCAGGTCGTTGATGAGAATCCACTTCGCCCTGTTGATGATTTTTATTTCCTCCATCTTCTCTTCGACCTTGATCTTCTCCTTTTCGAGCATCCTGATCTTGTCACACGTTGTTGTAAGCCACCCCACTGCGGTATTCATCATAGGAAGCGACAAGGGCTTTTTGAGAACAAAGATACCGCTTCCCCTGACCTTTGCTTCGACCTCGCTGAATATTTCCTGAGGACTTAGAAAGAGAATGGAGGAATTCTGGCTGCGGCTTATGTCGAGGGCGAACGAGAGTCCGTTTTCGTCTACAAGGGGACTGTTCACGATAACAAGATCATACTCTCTGAAAAGCAGGGCACGGCGCGCAAGCATCACACTCTCCACTATCTTTACAGGATAGTAATGTGTCTGGGGAAATACAGATGAAAGGTACGATGTAAAGACTGAGTGTCCCGAGAGTACCAATACCGAATAGAAAACGTCGCTTACCATCTTCTATCCCATGTAGTATCCCAATACTTCTTCAGGTAAGACTCTTTTGATGAATTCACTTCTTCCGGCTTCGTCTCTCGCCTCTTTAAGAGAAACGGGAAGCATCTTATCTTTATCGAGCTCAAAGGATGTTGAATAGAGATTGTAATCCAGCATCTCGGGAGGCATTAAAGCTTCTTCTATCCCTTCAAGGGCTGCGTGGATAAGAAGTGTAAACGCCAGGTATATATTGCACTCGGCATCGGGGCTTCTGAGTTCAGCTCTAACATATTCTCCGCTTGCAGCCGGAATTCTAATGAGCTGGGAACGGTTACCGTAGGCATATGAAATGTATTTGGGTGCCTTACATCTTCCGAGCCTCTTATATGACTCATCGGTCGCATTGAAAAAGAGCGTCATCTCCCTCATGCGGCGCATTATGCCGGCTATCATATGCATCAAAGCGTCATCCGGGCCGCCCTTTACCGATATGTTTATATGAAGTCCGTTACCGCTCTCTCTTTCAAGCGGCTTCGGCGAGAAATCGGCATAGAGCCCGTTACGCATACATACTGTCGAAACCATCTGGCGGAAAGTCAGACTGTTGTCGGCAGCCTCCAAAGGTGTTGAATATGAGAAATCGATCTCATTCTGGCCCGGTCCCTCTTCATGGTGGGCTGATTCGGGTTTGAGGGAAAGGCTTTCCAATACGAGCGAAATCTCACGCCTCACGGCTTCACCCTTATCGAGAGGAGAGGATGCCATGTAGCCTGCCCTGTCTATCGGAAGAGACGAGACACTTCCGTCCTCCCTGAGAGGGAAAAGGTAGAATTCGTATTCAGTCCCGAAATAAAAGTAGAGTCCCTTCTCTCTTGCACATTCAACAGCGTCCCTGAGCAGTTTCCTGCTGTCAGTCGAAAGGCTCCTCCCGTCAGGGAATGTTATATAACAGAAGAATTTAACAGCCTTCCCCTGATCTGCTCTCCAGGGAAGCTCCGTCATTGTGTCGAGATCGGGATGGAGAAAGAGGTCCGAGTGTATGCCGTCCCCGCCGAAGCCTGTAATGGCCGACCCGTCTATCGAAATACCGCTCTCTATCGCCCTCTCCATTTCGGATGGCATTATCATGGTGGTTCTCATCTTACCGAGAATATCGACGAATGAAAGAAGAACGAATTCAACACCCTCTTCCTTTATATATTCCAGACATTCTTCACGTGTATACTTCATATTTCACCTCATTGACATTGTCTATGAAATGAAAGCGCTAGTCCATTACCCGGGAAAAGGATAATTAATTATTTTTTAATATTCATTTGTTTACAATCAAACAAATTAGATAAACTTTATTAAAATTTGTCAAAAATTTTCATTTTAGTTTATTGACAAAATTACCCGAAAAAAACTAACTTAACGCAAATAGGCAATGACGTCTGTAGATTACTCTATGGAATCATTGCCTTTTTTTATTTATTTTTCGGAGGAAATGAAGATGGAAAGTGTACCTTCTTATTTTGGTTCTCTTGTTTTCGACGACAAGACAATGAAGTCTATGCTGTCTGAAAAGGTTTATGCTTCCTTGAAAGCTACTATCGACGAGGGTAAGGAGCTCGATCCCGCCTGTGCCAATGCAGTTGCAGAAGCAATGAAGAATTGGGCTGTAATGAACGGTGCAACACATTTTACACATTGGTTCCAACCGCTTACGGGATTCACTGCAGAGAAGCATGATTCATTCATCACACCTTCCCCCGATGGAAGAGTAATGATGGAGTTCTCGGGTAAAGAGCTCATCAAAGGTGAGCCTGATGCATCGTCCTTCCCGTCGGGAGGCCTCAGAGCGACATTCGAGGCACGCGGCTACACGGCATGGGACCCGACAAGTTATGCATTTTTGAAAGACAAAACGCTCTGTATTCCTACAGCGTTCATATCATACACAGGAGAAGCCCTCGACAAGAAGACACCGCTTCTGAGGAGTATGGAGGCCATAAACAAGGCTTCATTGAGGATTCTCCACCTCTTCGGAAACACCGATGTCAAGAGCGTGAAGACAAGTGTCGGCCCCGAGCAGGAATACTTCCTTATCGACAAGGCGCTCTATCTCAAGAGAAAGGACCTTATCTACACAGGACGCACACTCTTCGGTTCATCCTCCCCAAAGGGTCAGGAGATGGACGACCACTACTTCGGTTCTATTAAGCCAAGGGTTAGTCTCTTCATGGAAGATCTCAACAACGAACTCTGGAAGCACGGCATTCTTGCAAAGACAGAGCACAACGAAGTTGCACCCTCTCAGCACGAGATGGCTCCCATCTATACGACAACCAACATCGCAACCGACCACAACCAGCTCACAATGGAGCTTATGCAGAAAGTTGCAGACAGACATGGACTAGTATGTCTCCTTCATGAAAAACCGTTCAACGGAGTCAACGGATCGGGCAAACACAACAACTGGTCTCTTGGAACTAACACCGGCGTCAACCTCCTGTCCCCCGGCGAAACACCTTATGAGAATGCACAGTTCCTTCTCTTCCTTGTTGCTGTAATCAAGGCTGTCGATGAATATCAGGATCTGTTGAGAATAAGCGTTGCAAGTGCCTCGAACGATCATCGTCTCGGTGCTAATGAAGCGCCTCCAGCAATAGTATCGATCTTCCTCGGCGATGAGCTCGAAAGCATCATCGAGTCAATTGAAAGCGACTCGCTCTACAGCGGAACAAAGAAGAAGACGATGAAGCTCGGTGCAAAGGTACTTCCGAAGTTCCTCCGCGACACGACGGACCGCAACAGAACAAGCCCGTTTGCATTCACGGGAAACAAGTTCGAGTTCAGAATGCTCGGCTCCTCTGCATCAATCAGCGACGCCAACACATATCTCAACAGCGCTGTCGCCTTCGTCCTCGACGAGTTTGCAGATAAGCTTGAGTCTTCCACCGACTTCGAGAAGGATGTTCATACAATCATCCGCGACACCATCATCAACCATAAGAGAATCATCTTCAACGGCAACGGCTACGAAGAAGAATGGGTTGAAGAGGCAGAGCGTAGAGGTCTCAGCAACTACAGAACAACTCCCGACTGTGTCGTCCACCTTGCCGACGGGAAGAACGTGGAGCTTCTAACGAAAGAGAAAATCTTCAGCGAAAAGGAGATCTTCTCCCGCGTGGAGGCAACACTCGAGAACTATGCAAAGACAGTGATGATCGAAGCAAACACGATGATCGAGATGTCGCATAAGGATTTCCTTCCTGCAATAAGCTCGTTCACATCATCCCTCCTCTCGTCTCTCGAAAAGAAGACAAGCTTCGGTCTTGATTCATCATACGAGAGAAAGACCATCCAGCGCCTGAGTCAACTCACCGAGAAGATCAATCTCCTCACAGAAGAGCTTGAAGAAGCAGAGGCTGTCGAGAAGAGCAAAGAGAAGGAAGAGGAGAAGGCAATGTTCGTCAAGGATGTAATACTGCAGAAGATGACAGAACTCAGAGCTAATGTCGACGAAGCTGAAACACTTTGTTCACGCTCCTACTGGCCCGTCCCGACATACGGTGACCTGTTATTCTCCGTGAGGTAATTTATGTGTTCGATAATGGCATCAACTTCACATGATATAAGCTACGATTCATTCATCTCGGCGTTCGACAAAACACTCTCGCGCGGACCTGATGATACAAAAGTAATTGAAATCGGAGGGGGCCTTATGGGCTTCCACCGTCTTTCCATTATGGGTTTGACGAAGGAAGGCATGCAGCCTTTCACTCTCTCGGGCGATGCTCTTGTATGTAACGGCGAGATATACGGCTTCGAGAAGATCAAAAAAGAGCTAATAGCAAAAGGCTATTCATTCAAGTCTACTTCGGACTGCGAAGTTCTTCTTCCTCTCTGGAAGGAAAAGAGAGAGAAGATGTTCTCTACTCTTGACGCAGAGTTCGCTCTTGTTCTCTACGACTCACTCACAGAGAGCTTCGTCGCAGCCCGTGACCCCATCGGAATCAGACCTCTCTATTACGGCTATACGATGTCGTCATCGATAGTCTTTGCGTCAGAGCCGAAGAACCTCGTGGGTCTTGTTGACAAAATACTTCCCTTCCCTCCGGGATGCTACTATATGAACGGAGAATTCACACCGTACAGTGAAATTTATAAGTGCACTCAATATTCTCCCGACAATGAGGAAGAAGCTGAGAAGAAGATAAAGGATCTTCTTATAAAAGGCGTCGAGAAGAGACTTGTCTCCGATTCGAAGGTCGGTTTCCTGCTCTCGGGCGGGCTCGATTCCTCTCTTGTCTGTGCAATTGCCCAGAAGAGAAGTAAAACCCCGATCAAAACATTCGCCATCGGAATGGAGGGGGACGCAATAGACCTCAAGTACGCAAAGGAGACTGCAGACTATCTTAAGACAGACCACACAGAGGTCATCATGACAAAGGATGAGGTCCTCTCTACGCTTGAAAAGTTAATCTACATTCTCGGCACCTACGATATAACAACAATACGTGCCTCAATGGGTATGTATCTTGTGTGTAAGTATATACACGAGAACACGGATCTCAGGGTCATCCTCACGGGTGAGATTTCAGACGAACTCTTCGGCTACAAATATACGGACTTCGCTCCCTCGAGCGAGGCTTTCCAGCTAGAAGCCGAGAAGAGAATCAGGGAAATTCATATGTACGATGTACTCCGCGCAGACAGATGTATCAGCGTAAACTCACTTGAAGCACGTGTTCCCTTCGGTGACCTGGAGTTTGTTAAATACGTCATGTCGATTAATCCCGCTCTCAAGATGAACACGCACAACAAAGGAAAGTACCTCCTGAGGAAGGCCTTTGAAGACGGAGGCTGGCTTCCCTATGACATACTCTACAGAGAGAAGGCTGCATTCTCCGATGCCGTCGGGCACTCAATGGTCGACTATCTTAAGGAAGAAGCGGAGAAAAAGTACAGTGACGAGGAGTTCGAGAAAAAGAGAGCAAAGTACACTCACTCAACTCCATTTACCAAAGAGTCCCTCCTCTACCGTGAGATATTCGAGAAATACTACCCCGGTCAGAGCCGGATGGTCGTGGATTTCTGGATGCCCAACAAGAAGTGGAAAGGCTGCGATGTCAACGACCCGTCGGCGAGAGTTCTCTCCAACTACGGCTCTAGCGGTGTTTGAGAAGTGTGTATAGAATAGAGTCGTGTTCGACTATCATGCGCATATCGGAAAGATAACAGATGATGCTATAGTGTGTACCTCCTCTCTTGAGGAGGCACCTCTTTTAAGCCCATTCAAATACAGAAGCGTGGGACTCCTTCCGGGAAGAAACGGGAATATTGAAGAGACGGAGGATTACCTTGAAAAGGGTTATTTCCTCGGAGAGATAGGTCTCGACAGACGCTTTCCCGATAAGAACGGACAGATAATCCGCTTCAGGAAAGGGCTCGAAATCGCAAAGAAATATAAAACCCTGGTTACCATCCACTCTGTCGGTTATCTCGATGTCACACTCTCTTTACTGAGAGAGATAAGGCCTGACAGGTTCATCTTCCACTCCTTCACATCAAGTCTTG
This sequence comes from uncultured Oscillospiraceae bacterium, assembly GCA_963636745.1. GTDB lineage: Bacteria > Spirochaetota > Spirochaetia > Sphaerochaetales > Sphaerochaetaceae > Ornithospirochaeta. Next base: position 10,998 of record CAVHKW010000095.1, read on the forward strand.
AAGTTGCACGAGAAATCGAGAAGCTCGGAGGCTTTATATCACTCAGTCCGAAAGCAGAGGGAACAAAGCACTTCTCTGCCCTCATAAAGAACACACACTTTCTCATCGAGACCGACATGGAAACAGGTGACGAAGAGGAGAAAACCCTCTCTTCGTTCTACAAAACGCTATGCACACTTCTCGATAAAGACGTAGTCTTTCCCTCCCTCCTTTAAGACGAGAAAATCCTATTTTGACAATTTCGCGAGTTTTTCTGCTATTAAGGTATAGGAGAAAGAAAAATGAAAAATAGGATTTTAAATGTTTTGTTAATCACTTTGGCCTTCACGATGCTTCTTGCATCATGTTCGTTCAGCGACGATGCTCTTATGACGCTCCGCTTCTCTATCGTCAATGACAGAGCAAGAACAATCTCGTCAGGGACAACAGATATCGAAATCGCGAAGTACACCTTTACGCTCTCAGCGAAGAACAGGACAACCGAGGCAGTTACAGAGACTTTCGATAAGAAATCATCCGGCACCTATGACATGAAAAACATAACGCCGGGAAGTTACTCCCTCAAGGTCGAAGGAAAGACCAAAGACGGTTCTGTCATTTCGGAGGCAAGTCAGGATGTCTTCCTCGAAAGAGAAAACAAGAGCGGCTCCAAGATTATTGAAGTAGAGCTCGCAGCACTCAGCGGCAAGCAGAGCGTCAACATAGTCTACACATGGGATGTAAAGAGCTACAGCAACAATATGACAGTTAAGTTGAACATCAAGAAGCAGGGTGCCGCATCAGGCAATGATGTAGATCTCGAGCTCAACCAGACCGCGGGAACAGCCACATATACGGGAGAACTCAATGCAGGCTCGTACATCTTCACGGCAACACTCCAGAAAGGCTCGACAGTCTATGTGGGGCACGTCGAGGTAATAAGAGTCACGAACTCCTCATCAACTCTCTCCCAGACGATTGCAATCGACCAGAAAGCCGTAATGGCCCTCTCGACAAACGTAACGGAGAAGATAGCCTCCCCTATTGAAGGAACCGTAACTGTCACAAAAAACACAGGTGTCGACAACTTTACGTTGAGCCTCAAGATAACAAAAAAGCCTGATGGTGTTGCAGACAAGGACATCTCCGTCGCATGGTACAATGAAGATATCCTTATCGATACGGTAACTGCAGTAACCCCGATGGCGCAGGTAAGCCTTCTCTCGGGATGCACTCGGGTGACAGCCGTCATGTGGTGTCCCGACATACCGGGATCCATGGGAGCCGCATCGGACTTCGGAGTCAATTAATACAAAAGCCATCGGAACCCGATGGCTTCAGCATTAAGAATTACTTTTTCTTATGTCTCATTGCTCTGAGCTTTTTCTTTCTCTTGTGAGTTGCGATCTTATGCTTTTTTCTTTTTCTTCCGCAAGGCATTTTGAATGCTCCTTATTCCAATTGGATTTTTGTAATTACCCTACCATTATGGTAATTAGTAAAATTTGAGTCAATAACTTAACCGACATTACCATCAGTATATTTATGAACTGTGAGTTTCTTTCCGTCCTTACCGATTGCTTTCCCGTCGATTGTAACAATGCCGTTTATCGTTTTCATCGGCATCTCGAAGAAATGGTCTGCCTTTAGGTAGGTTGTTATCTTCTCCGTCTCCGGCTGTCCCTCATATTCAAGTACGGTTCCGGGAGTAAAGTCATCGGCAAATATTACTTCACATGTCGAGTGACTGTCGTCATTCTTATCAGATGCCGCAAGGAGCATGCCGTAGCTCTTGACGCCGCGGAAATTAGCGGGCTTGAGGTTGCTGACAAGGACAATATTATGTCCAAGAAGCTCTTCCTTCTTATAGTACGGAACAATTGAGGAGACGATAGTTCTCTCTTCCTCTTCACCGCATTCGAGCTTTAATATATAAAGCTTGTCGCCCTCGGGATGCTTCTCGCATTCAACGATTTTACTTACCTTGAGAATGACCTTGTGGGCCCAGTTCTCCAAAAGTGTCTTTTCTTCTTCCATATTCGATTTCTCTTCCTTATGAGTTGTCTCTTTTTTCTCTTCTCTCTCGCTCTGGCTTCCGCTGTAGCGTTCCCTGAGCTCATCTATGAACTTGTCTTCAAGCTTATTAAAGAGTAATGATACCTCTCCGATCTTGATGCTACCCTTGAATGTACCGACGCTGTCCCAGCCGAGTGTTGTGTCCTGCGATAACATAGAGAGGATTTTCTCTCCCGTCTCCGGCATATAAGGCTCGACCATAACGGCAAGGTCTCTTATTAAATAGAGGAGTGTGTTGAGAAGCTTTTCGGCAGAAACTGGATCCTCAACTCTCTTCTTCCAGGGCTCTCCGTCCTGGAAGGCCTTGTTGCCGATGTCGCTGAGAGCAAAGACCGCTCTTATGGCATCCCTCTCCTCTGCTCTTTCAAGAAGGGATGTTATCTCATCCTCCTTCTCCTTTATGAGAGTTACTAGCTCATCGTCAACTTCATCTGTCCTGATTTCACCCCCGTAGAAGCGCTTGACGAATGTAAGTGTTCTGTTGACGAGATTGGAGAGGTTTCCGATGAGTTCCTTATTGACCTTCTCTTCGAGGTCCTTCCATGTAAATGTGAAATCCTGCTTCTCGGGTCTGTTGTAGAACATATAGAAGCGCCATATGTCACAAGGAAGCCCTATCTCCTCAACATCGTTACCGAAGACTCCAATGCCTCTGCTCTTACTGAACTTCCCGCCTTCATAGTTGAGGTATTCAGTCGACGACATATGGTGGAGCATCGTCCACTTCTCTCCCGTTGCAAGAAGAGATGACGGGAAGATGACGGTATGGAAAGGAATGTTATCCTTACCGATAAACTGGAAGAGCTTTGTGTTCTCCGGGTCTCTCCACCAATATTCCCAGTCTTTTGTGTAGTTGGCTGTAATCGATATATACCCGATCGGAGCATCGAACCATACATAGAACACCTTGTCTTCATAGCCCGGTTTCGGAACGGGAATACCCCACTTCAAATCACGTGTTATGCATCTCTCCTGGAGGCCGTCACGGATCCACGAGGATGTAATCTGAACGGCGTTCTTCGCCCAGAAGCCTTCAACACTTGCCTTACCCAGCCACTCTTCAAGCATGGGAAGAGCCTTTGGCAGATTAATATAAAGATTCTTCGTCTTTCTTATCTCGGGTGTGCTTCCGCAGATGGAGCACTTCGGGTCCTTGAGCTCGGTCGGATCAAGAAGGGTTCCGCATTGGTCGCACTGGTCACCTCTTGCGCCTTCAAAGCCGCACTTCGGGCATGTTCCGAGGACATAGCGGTCTGCAAGAAAACGCCTGCATGTCGGGCAGTAGAGCTGCTCTGTCTCCTTTTCGGTTATGTATCCGTTCTTATCGACAGCCTGGAAAATGTGCTGCACGATCTCGGTCTGGAGAGGAGTACTCGTGCGTCCGAAGTAGTCGAACTTTATGTTGAACCATCTGTAGATATCTTCATGGATCTTATGATATCTGTCGCATAACTCCCTCGGGCTTATTCCCTCCTGGAGAGCCCTTGTCTCGCTTGCGGTGCCGTATTCATCCGTGCCGCATATATAGAGCGTCTCGTATCCTCTGAGTCGGCAGAATCTGGCAAATACATCTGCACTCAAAACCTGTGTGAGATTCCCCAGGTGGGGAATGTTGTTGACATAAGGCAAAGCTGACGTGATTAATCTTTTTTTCATAACTTGGTAATTATATTTAAAGAAACAATAAAATAAAAGAGTCTTCCATTTTTTTAATTTCCCCCTTCCCTGTGCTATACTACCCGTATGGACGAAGTAGAAAAAATATACAATGCACTCCTCTCGAGTGATAAAACCCTGGTCTTCACATCGGAGACGGTGGCAAGAGCTGCGCTGAACGGCTTTATCGAGCACTATCCAAATAAGGCCGTATTCAAGGACAGAGCCATCAGCTGGGACAAGTTCCTCATCTCTATACTAAATACATCGAACCTCAGGAGCGTGACAAAAACAGAGCGTAAGATATTCGCCTACTCATTTCTAAAAAAAGGCGGCTTCTACACTTTGAAACACTTCGTCTCACAAGACCACAGGGAGAGCATCCTAAGCTATGCAGAGTACATAGCGTCGCTTCTTCCCTACTTTCCGTCTCCGGACGATAATGTAAGGAAAAAAATCGATTGCGATATCCTCTTCGACATGGACACGCTGAGGCAGAGCTACACTACATTCCTCGACGAAAAAGGTTTATACGAAAGAAACTACCTTACACCAGATTATTCACTTATCGAGAAGAACAGATATATCTTCGTCTTTCCTTCGACCTTCACTTCGAATCTGACAGGGAAGGTGCTCGAGACAGGGAGAGTCGAAGTAATTGAATGCGAGGAGAATAACAACACTCCTTTAATATCGTACGAGAACTCACTCTCCGAGATACGATGGACTATGAGGGAGATAGAAAAGGACAGAGAGAGATACAGCGATTACGATATCGCAATAACATCATCCTCTCTCTCCTTATACAGGCCCTACATGGAGAGCGAAGCCAAAAAGCGCGACATCCCCCTTATCTTCACCTCCTCGTCTCCTCTTTCAAACTATCCTGAGGGAGAATTCCTGCACTCTCTCTACTCTGCCTACTCTTCTTCTTTCTCATTCAGGGAGATGAAGAGATTTCTTCTTAATCCCCGCTATCCTTTCAAGGAGAGGGAGAAGTTTGTTTCAATTATCAGAGAGGCGGTTGATAACAAGATAAATGACAGCTGGAGGGATGCACTCGGAAGAGAGAATGCCTCACTCATGAGTGAAATCACAAGTGCAGTCGAAAAAATCGTAAAGAGCCGGAAAGCCGCAGAGACTCTCTCTTATATAAAAGAGTTCAGAGAAAGATTTTTCGTGGAAGGCGAATGGAACGAGGTCGATGATCCTGTTTTCGGTTCCGCTCTAGTTCTGCTCGAAAGAATGGGGGAAGACAGCATCGACGATCTCTACCCGCTCTTTCTCTCTCTCATCGATGAAACGCAGTATGTTGAGCGAAATGAAGGAAAAGAAGGAATAAGAGTCTATGCATATCCCGCATCCGCTGGTCTCATTACAAAGGTCCATTACGTCATAGGGCTTGATGACAAGACAACCCAGACAAGGCTCGACGACTACCCGTTCCTCACGGGGGAAAGAGATGACGATGTTCCCGAGATATCGAATGCAATACTCAATATCTATCGTAATACTTCTTTTACAGAGAAACTCAAGATCAGCGGAACAAACCTCTCATTTGACGGAGCACGTCTTCTTCCGCCGTTGTTCCTCGATTGTTCCATGCCGGAAAATAGAGTGGTGGACGACGCCGTAAGCGAGGAGAGGAGCCTCTGGCTTGAAGATATAATTCCTGCGGAAAAACCGACAAAGAGAATGAAAGAAAGCTTTTTAAGAGCCGAGATGACGTCACTCAGAGGAAGATGGGAGGATGTTTTTCTTCCTCCTTTCGTGGACGAAAAGCTCTCGTTCAGCGTCTCGAGGATAAAGGACTATGACGAGTGTCCGTTCAAAGGGTTCGTTTCATCAAGGCTCAAACTTGACGAGAAGGACTATGAACCTCTTCTTGAAGACAACAGAGTCATCGGCGAGATACTCCACGCCACAGTCGAGAAAGCAATAGAGAAATACAAACGAATTGTCGATATCGATACAGACGATCTATGTGACATCTTCCTTGAGGAAATAAAAAAAGCAGAGAAGAAGGGAAAAATAACGACAAGATATACATCGAGCCACATAAAGGGGAAATTCATTAATAAGCTGGGTAAAATCTCCTCGTCAAACAAAGCCCCGCTATACTCTTCTCTTCTACACAAGGCGAACGAAGTCAAACTCGACGGCTACCCTCTTACCGGCTCCATTACGATAAACGGCAGAATCGACACACTTCTTGAAGATGAAGATGGAGAGAGCTACATAATAGACTGGAAGACAAGCGGGAAAAACGACTACTCCTCAAAGGACATAAACGACACAAGTCTCCAGATAATCCTCTACGCCATTCTCATGGGAGAGGAGAAAATCAAGGGAGGCGCGTTCTACTCGTTCGGAGAGGGTGACTACATGATAGTATGGCCTGATGAGACCTACTACGGAGGAAACGGCAGAGCATACACACAAGGATTTCCAATGGATGAAGTCATAAAGAATGCAGAGGAAAGACTCTGTCTCATAAAGAAGAATCTCGAAGAGGGTAATTTTACACCGGACTACTCTGAAAAGAATTGCACGAACTGTCACTACGAGAGACTATGCAGAGCTAAATTCGTCTCGAAGATGGAGAGAAACGATGACTGAAGAGAAACAAAAGAAATTCCTGGACTTCTGTAAAAAAGAAGGTTTCGATATATCAAACATAGATTCCGCACAGCGGAAAGCCGTGCTCTCGAATGAATATGCCGTCCTACCGGCAGGGGCCGGAAGCGGGAAGACCACTGTCCTTACCTATCGTTTTCTCAGAATGCTTGCTGACGACGAGGGAGAGAAAATACACAGCGACGAAATACTCACGATTACATTCACAAAGGCTGCAACGGCATCAATGAGAGCCAAAATCTATCTCATACTCAAAAAGGCTGAGAAAGAGGGACTTATCGGCGAGGAGGAGATCAAGAGATTCTCCAACGGCGAGATATCGACAACGGACAGTTTCTGCTCGAAGATCGTACGTACCGACGTAATACGCTACGGTCTCACGCCTTCTTTCAGAATAGAGGATGACGAGAGTCTCAAGGAAACATGTGAATCAATACTGAGAAAAATAGTCGACGAGAAGATAGAAAAAGAGAGCGGAGTTGAGGCTGTACTTACTTTCTTTTCGTTTGACGATCTTCTTTCGCTCTTTTTAGACTACACTTACAACATCCTGAATATTGCTTCTCCTGTAGAAGGAGATGAGGACGAGATCTTTCTTTCCATGAAAGAAGAGACCCTCGGCGAGATAAAGAAAGCGAACTTGAAACACAAAGGAGAGTTACTCGCGCTTCTTGAGAAATTCAGAGAGATCTTCTCAATCTATCCGACTCTCGAAAAGGATATAGAGCACGTGAAGAATATCGTGACGTATCTTGAGACGGGAGAAGAGATAGAGACAAAGTTCGTCGGAAGAAAGACAATAAAGGAAAATCCCGAACTCTACCCCGTCTACAAGAAGATGAAGGATAAGATAAAAGAGGACCTTTCTTCATACACGGACTCATTGAAGTATGAGGACGAAAAGAGCATGGAACTCCTTAAAGGCTACTCATCGCTTCTCTATGCATTCCAGAAGAAGATGCTCCTGCATAAGAGGGAGAAAGGACAGTTAACCTTCCACGACATAATGCTCCTCTCAATCGACATCCTTAAGACAAATGCATCTCTCAGAGCTTACTACAACTCAAGATTCAAGAGGATAATGGTCGACGAGTTCCAGGATAACAACGAGGAGAACAAGAGGCTTATCTATCTACTTGCAGCAAAGCCGGACTTCAAAAGCAAAGATAGATTCCCTCTCGTTGACGATATTGAAATAAACAAGATATTCATGGTCGGAGACGAGAAGCAGTCAATATATAAGTTCCGCGGCGCCGACGTATCTGTCTTCAAGAACATAACAAAGGATTTCGGAGAAAAGAGAGTTCTCGCCCTCAGCGAAAACTTCCGCAGCGAAAAGAGCCTCATAAACAAAATCAACAGAATTTTCGACGGCCCTATAATGAAGAGACGAAATGAAGAGTGCCCCGACTATGAAGCAGAGTATACTCCCCTTTTAAGCCGTAGGGAGAATATAGAATCGGTAGTCTCCTTCCGCTATATGAATGCTTCTTTAATCAAGAAGGACAGAGCCTCTCTTCTTGCGTCCAAAAGCCTATCGGAAGCATATGAAGTTGCACGTATAATCAAGGAGGAGATCCTCGGGAGCGAAAAAGCGAGGTATATGATATATGACAGGAAGACGGGTGCTCTCAGAGAGCCCAAAGCGGAAGATATAGCAATACTATTGAGAAAGACAACCTACCAGAGCGACTTTGAAAAGGCACTCAGACTCTTCGGCATCCCGTTCAACGTCAGCGACAACAAATCCCTCACAAGCGAGAGCACCGCAAATGACTTCTACTCCATTCTCCAGTATTCCGTCTACGGAGACGACGATCCTCTCTCCTATGCATCGGTTCTGAGATCACCGTTCATCAACATGGATGATGAAGATATAGTTAAAGTCATCACCAACATGAATGAAAAGAAAGAGAGAGATACAGACCTCTCCGATGACGGGAGAGAAAGACTCGGGATAATGGACGAGCTAGTCGAAGAACTCAGGGAAAAGGAAAAGAGAGAGACTCTCTCCTCGATAATAGATTTTCTATGGTTCGATACAGGTTACAGGTTCTCGATAGAGGCAAAGGCATCGAACGAGAGCTACAGGGAACACTACGACTATCTCTTCTCGATATGCACCGACTATGACGGAGAGTCGAAAGGCGTTGTAGAGTTCCTCGACACAATACGGCCGACACTCGGAAATATCTCATCATTCAAAGATATAAACGTACTCAGCGAGGAGAAATACGGCGTCACCATCCAGACGATTCATAAGTCGAAAGGTCTTGAGTATCCTATTGTCTTCATTTCCGATATGGCGGGAACAAGCAGTAATGATAAACTTACGGTAACTGAACTCCCCTCCGGGAAACCTCTCTTTCCCTACTACATGGATGAAGAGGGGAAACTAAAAAATCCTCTCGAGAAGGTAACGAAGAAGGAGGACAACAGACTCGAGAATGCAGAGACGAAGAGAATCCTCTATGTCGCCGCAACAAGAAGCATGCACCACCTCATCTTCACATCGGTCTTCGGTAAGAGAATGGTCGACAAAGATGGAATTTTAAATAGGGCAAAGGAGAACCAATACAACTCCATGCTCCAGTATTTCATAGACGGCATAGAGTTTACGCTCGAGAATAAGTCGAGCTTTATAGAGACAGCAGAATTCAATCCCGTATACTACTATGTCTTCAGGGAAAAGAAAGAGAAGAAATCATCCCTCAGGAAAGAAAGCTGGTACAGAGAAGAAAGAGTTCTCCCCGAAAGAAAGGAAAGAGTCAAGATCGGTGTCACGACGCTTATAAAAGAAGACGAGGTAATGAGAGCAGAAGGGAAAACACTTCCCCGCTACGCTGCAGACGACATCATAGAGAGAAAAAGAGATGAGGAGGAGAACAAGGTAACGGCGTTCGGAACTCTTGTTCACCTTCTTCTCGAGGATGCAATAGGTAAGAAAGAGAGCGACACATCTTCTTTCTTCAAAGATGAGAAAAAGAGAGATGTTATCTTTGAAAGCGCGTTCATGATGCGTGACAACTTCCTCTCCTCTTCTTTCTTCAAATCTTTATCGGGCGCTGAGATGTATCCCGAAAGAGAGTTACTTATAAAAGACGGCGATAATATCGTGGAGGGCATAATCGACCTACTTGTCGTCAATGACGATAAGATAATCATCGTCGACTATAAGACGGACAGCGTAATCAATAAGGAGAAACACCGCCGGCAGCTCGGTTATTACAAAAGAGCACTCTCCACGATATATGAGGATAAAGAGATAGAGACATACCTTTTCTACCTCAGAAGCGGAGAAGAGGTGCGCCTAGAGTAGGATGGAAAGATTACGGGAAGAGTAAAGACACTTTCCATTCTTCTCCTCCCCTGCTGTCTCCTTTCTGATTATCGAGAGCGACAAAGACTCGAGACGCTGTACTATCTCACGTCCGAGAGGTGCATTCCCCTCTGCGGGATATATTATGTCGTAGGTATCAATGTAATCGGAGAGCCTCCTGAGAGACATAAGGTAAGAGTGGATATCAGAGTGAGCGTTGGATAAGTCAATGGTGGTGTCTGTTATCGAGAGGCCGGAGAAAAGAGAGCCCGAGGAGGCATCGAGTAAGACAACGGCGCCCGGAGTAATTCCGGGAAAAGAGAGTACCCTCACCTTCCGTCCCCCGAGGTCGATAAGAGTATTATCGAATACGGGTTTGATGATCCCATTTCTCTTCATCAAACCGTAATAGATGAATGCATCAGAGGGATTCATGTAAAAGGAAGAGAAATCATCATTGTTTCCGAGAAGAGAAGACAGGGAAGCTGTGTTTATCAATGAAAGCGGAAGCTCCGTCAAAGCTGCGGTATTCTCCCTCACTCCGACTCCGTTATCGACAGAGTCAACAAGAAGAGCCTTCTCCTCACCGGATAAAAGATAGCATGAAGAAGTGCCGGTAGTAATGCGCCAGGTATTCTTCTCAACTTCTTCGACAACCACAACAACCTCCAATGGAAAGACTAGAATATATCTGCTATCATCTCACAATTAGTGACGGGGGTAAATAGTAATGTCTCTTTCTCAAATTGTTGTTGTACTTCTTCTTGGAATAATCGAAGGAATAACGGAATGGCTTCCAATATCGAGTACAGGCCATATGCTACTCTTCGATAAGTTCCTCACTCTTGAGGGAAGTGCTGAATTCAAGTCGATGTTCTTCGTTGTCATTCAGCTGGGTGCAATACTTGCCGTTGTAGTACTCTACTTCCAGAAACTCTGGCCTTTCGGATATGAAGAGAAAAAAGTAACAATAAAGAAAAAGACCATTTCACTCTGGCTCAAGACGATTGTCGCAATCATTCCCTCCGGCATTGTCGGGATCCTCTTCGACGACTTTCTCGAGAGCCACTTACATACACCTCTTGTAATATCGCTCGCGCTCATAGTCTACGGCGTACTTTTCATAGTAATAGAGAGAAGGAACAGAAAGATAACTCCCGTTACATCCTCCACTGATGATATAACCTACCCTCTTGCTCTCTACATAGGGCTCTTCCAGATCCTGGCGCTCATTCCCGGAACATCGCGCTCCGGAGCAACGATAATGGGAGCACTTCTGCTATCTCTCGACAGAACAACGGCAGCAGAGTTCTCGTTCTTTATGGGAATACCCACAATGGCGGGAGCATCCCTTATAAAGTTATTGAAGTTCGGCTTTAACTTTTCAAGTAACGAAATCATCATTCTGACGCTCGGCACCGTGACAGCATTCCTTGTCTCTCTTCTCGCAATAAAGTTCCTGATTTCCTACATAAAGAAGAATGACTTCACACCTTTCGGGGTCTACAGAATAGCGCTGGGAACAATAATTATCGCCTTAATTTTGACCGGAATACTCTGATTTTGACAAAATCTCGTTTTTTTCTGCTTTATTAATGGAGGCAGAAAAAATGAATCAATTAAACAACATCATTTTGGAAGGCACATTGACCAATGAACCGGAGGTAGTAGCGAAAAGCGCTGTTACGAAAAGCAGACTTGTGAAATTCACAATTGCCAACAACAGGTATTACAAGGATGTTAACGGAAACTCCAGACAGGAGACTCTGTTCCTCGTAATACAATGCTGGGGCGAACTGGGAGAGAAGGCTCTCCAGACCATTCATAAGGGTATGGTTGTCCGCACAGTCGGGAGACTTATGATGTGCAGGTGGGAGAACAAGGAGGGAGAGAAAAGAACCTCAATCGAAATTGTCGCCAACCACATCGAGTACCGTCTGAACAAGAATAAGGATTCCAAACTCGAAATCATCGAAGACACCTCGAAAGAAGCCGAGGAGCTCTGTGAGACGACTGTTCTCTATGAATTCTAGAAAAAAGGTGGTGTAGCAATACGCCACCATTAAACACAAATTATCCTTTTAAAAAAGTACAAAATCTTCCATCCAACCTTTGAATTTTGTACAAATTCTTTAAAATAACCTTTGAAAAATGTAGATAATATAATTACAATTTCTTTAACGAGACATAGTTATGCTGACTAGAGACATTTTCAACGATTTAATTGAATGGAAAAACAGAAAACACCACCCTTTGATCATAAGCGGATTAAGGCAGACCGGGAAGACTTTCATTGCAAAGGAATTCGGAAAAAAGTTCTACAAAAGCATTCTATATATAGATTTCAGAGAAAACAAAACCATACATAGTGCATTCGAAGGCGACTTTGATGTTAACAAGATGCTTACATCTATTTCAGCCTGCATCCCACATACTAAAATCGTCGAGGGAGAAACTCTCTTAATATTTGACGAGATCCAGGACTGTCCGAATGCAAGAAGCTCCCTCAAATACTGGGACATCGACGGCAGATTCGATATTATCGCAACCGGCAGTTTCCTCTCCGTTAAAGGCTTCAGAGCCCCGTACACAAGGGGGATACCGGTAGGTTATGAGGAACACATGGAAATGTATCCCCTGTCCTTCAGAGAATTTCTGATCAATTCAGGATTGAACAAGGATGTACTTGATTATGTCCAGACTTCCATAGACAACTCGACCCCGATCGAAAAAACCATACATGAACGGATGCGTTATTATTTCAAGCAGTATCTGATAGTCGGAGGCATGCCGGAATCTGTAAACGCATTCTTTTCCTCGCATGATATCGCACTCGTAGGGCGCATACAGAAGAGAATACTGACTTCCATTAAAAACGATTTCGGAAGATATAAAGATAACGACGGGGGCGACAAGATCAACGAAAAGTTGAAATTGAGAGCCGAGGCCGCTCTTGACTCACTGCCGTCCCAGCTTTCCAAAGAATACAAGAAATTCCAGTTCTCTCTTGTCAACACAAAGGGAAACTCCATCGAGAAGGCTGAAGGTATTGAATATCTTGAGGATGTGGGACTTGTCATAAGATCTTATAACACAAGAGAACTGACATCTCCTCTTGAAGGCGCGAAGATATCATCGGAATTCAAGGCTTTTGTTCTCGACACCGGTCTACTTGTCTCCCTTCTCGGAATAGAAGCCCCGGGGAAAATACTCAACAATGAGATCGGAGCATATAAAGGTGCGATAATAGAGAATATAACAGCCTCGTCGTTTGTGACAGCCGGATTGAGACTCTACTACTATCATGCTTCAAGTGGGTCTCCTGAATTGGATTTTGTCTATGAAAAGGGCGAAGACGTAACCATAGTCGAGTGTAAATCATCAAATACAAGAGCTACCAGCATGAAGTTTGTACTCTCACATCCCGAGAGATTCGGAGAGCATAAAGCTGTAAAATATGCTGATACAAACATAGGCGGAGGAGAAGGATTTAAAACTTATCCCCTGTATGCTCTCGGCTTTCTTAAAAAAGAAGAAAAACATATGATTGTCGATTTTCCAGACCCTGGCGAGTTAAAGGTTCCCGGAAAGACGAAAGAATAGAGGTAACTCCCGGGATTTCTGAGTTTTCGTTTGACAATGAAACCTATCCATTAAATGCCGTCAAAAGCGTTTCTTTTGGTAATGTCTAATTCTGCAAAGATACAACAAATTTTATATCTTCCGTCTCCTCCGATGAGGCAACAATCGTCACTGTCTTCTCGCTCCACGTAACGAGAAAGTTATCTTCACTTATGACCTTTCCGTCATTGAAAAGAGACAGAGACTCCTCTGTTATCTTCGTCTTTCCCCTGCAGAGCTTAAAGCCACATTTCGTACTGCCGTACGGAAATTCCGGCTCCCCTATCATATAGATGGAAAGAGAGTATTCTCCATATTTTGAATCAAGAACCTCCGTCTTCTTATATGTTGTCTTATACTCCTCGTAAAAGAAGAAGAGAAGGACAATGAAGAGAAGAGTTAATATCGAGAGTAGAACTATATGCTTTGTTTTCTTATTCATGGCTGTAATTAGAAATAGACCTATCCCCGGAAGAGAATAGGTCCATAATATTTATATTAATCAGCCGACATTGGCCTTGTTGCTCTTGATCCACCCCATTATCGGACCGACACCTGATATAACCTCATTGTTGACAACCAAGGTCGGAACACTCTTTATGCCGTACTCCCTGCTGAGTGCGGGGTTGTCTTCGGCATCGATGAGAGTATATTCAACACCGGCAGAAGAAAGCTGTCTCTTTGCATTCGGGCAGTTTGGACAGGTCTTTGTCGTAAAGAGGAGAATTTCCCCGCTCTTTTTCGGGCATTCTGCTGTCTCTGCGGCACCGGATCTCCTTGGGTGTCTGAGTCTGGACGACGGGATATCATACTCTTTTCTTTCCTTGAACTCTTCAGTCTTTCCGACATTCCAGTTCTGGACAGGACGATAGTATCCTGTGATACGGGAGTAGATCTCGGTCTTTCTCTTACATACCGGGCACTCATTCACCTCCCCTGCTATATAACCGTGCTCCTGACAGACAGAATATGTCGGAGAGAGCGTGTAGTAAGGAAGTTCGTAGTTCTCCGCTATCTTCTTTACGAGAGACGCCGCAGCTTTCCAGTCAGGGAGCTTCTCACCGAGGAATGTATGGAATACAGTTCCGGATGTGTAGAGAGTCTGGAGCTTATCCTGGATATCGAGAGCTTCGAAGACATCGCTTGTGTAGGACACAGGGAGATGAGAAGAGTTTGTATAATAAGGGCTCCTGTCATCGCTTGATGCCGTTATGATGTCGGGGAACTGCTCCGTGTCGTGCTTTGCAAACCTATACGATGTGCTCTCTGCCGGGGTGGCCTCGAGGTTGTAGAGGTCGCCGTACTGCTCCTGGTAGTCGCTGAGTCTGTTTCTCATATGGTTGAGACACTCTATTGCAAACTCCTGCCCCTTCTCGTCTGCAATCGAACACCTGAGCCAGTTTGCATTGAGACAGGCTTCGTTCATGCCGACAAGACCGATTGTCGAGAAGTGATTGTCGAATGTGCCGAGATATCTCTTTGTATATGGATAGAGACCTTCCTCGAGGAATTTCGATATAACGGTTCTCTTCACCTTGAGAGAACGTGCCGCAATGTCCATAAGACGGTCGAGTCTCTTATAGAAATCATCCTTGTCCTTTGCAGCATATGCAAGACGGGGCATATTGATGGTTACGACACCGATAGAGCCTGTCGACTCACCAGAGCCGAAGAAACCGCCTGTCTTCTTTCTGAGCTCTCTGAGATCTAAGCGTAGTCTGCAGCACATACTTCTTACATCGCTCGGATTCATATCGGAATTGATGTAGTTCGAGAAATAAGGTGTGCCGTACTTTGCAGTCATCGTGAAAAGAAGCTTGTTGTTCTCGGTCTCAGACCAGTCGAAATCCTTTGTAATTGAATACGTAGGAATAGGATACTGGAATCCCCTGCCCTCGCTGTCGCCCTCGATCATGACTTCGATGAAAGCCTTGTTGATAATGTCGATCTCCTTCTGGCAGTCGCCGTATGTGAAATCCTGCTCCTTACCTCCGACGATCGCCGGTGTATTCTTCATATCCTCCGGGCAGACCCAGTCGAGCGTGATGTTGCTGAATGGTGCCTGGGTACCCCATCTCGAAGGCGTATTTACGCCGTAGACGAATGACTCTATGCACTTCTTCGTAGCATCGAAGGAAAGGTTATCGACCTTCACGAAAGGTGCCAGATATGTATCGAAGGAGCTGAATGCCTGAGCACCCGCCCACTCGTTCTGCAGTATACCGAGGAAGTTGACCATCTGGTTGCAGAGTGTCGCAAGATGCTTTGCAGGAGAAGACGAGATCTTTCCCGGAAGTCCTCCGAGACCTTCCTGTATAAGCTGCTTGATCGACCATCCAGCGCAGTAACCTGTGAGCATCGAAAGATCATGGATATGGAAATCGCAGTTGCGGTGTGCCGATGCAATCTCCTCGTCATAGATTTCGCTCAGCCAGTAGTTTGCGGTAATAGCCCCGCTGTTCGAGAGGATGAGTCCTCCGACGGAATATGTGACGGTACTGTTCTCCTTGACTCTCCAGTCATTGAGCTTGAGATAGTTGTCGACAACACTCTTGTAGTCGAGTGTCGCATTCTTCATGTTTCTGATTCTCTCTCTCTGCTTACGATAGAGAATATATGACTTGGCGACATCCTCGTAACCCGACTGAGAGAGAACTCTCTCGACACTGTCCTGTATATCTTCAACGCTTATCTTTCCGTCCTTGACTTTAGAGGAAAAATCAGATGTGACTTTGAGAGCAATGAAATCGACAATATTCTCATCATAGCTCTTTTCTATTGACGAAAATGCCTTTTCGATTGCAACGGTTATCTTCTTTATATCAAATGCAACTTCTTTGCCATCGCGTTTAACAACGTAATACATTTTTTCTTCTCCTTGTATGGGGAAAAAGGTATCACAGCTTTTATCTCTATGCAAGAGGCTTAATACTGTATAAAGCGTAGTAAAAAAGAGCAGTACACTATATGTAGTGTAGTTATCTATCTCTCAACGATACATTTTTTATATAACAATTTAATATTTCAACATAGCTTTGAAGGTCGGAAAGCGTCGGAGGCACAAGGCCTTTGATAATGGTATCTTCAGAGTCCACAAAGGATTGCAGATAGTACCTTTCGGCGCCTTTTAACATTACACCGATTTTTTCAAAATTTTCTCTCTTGTGTAGTTTTCCGACGACCGTTGTTCTAAATTCATAGTCGACTCTCCCCTCAAGGAGGAAGTCAACAGACTCCTTTATACGCTCTATGTCTATCTCGACTCCGCAGAGGATTGGATACTCGTCAAGACTTGTCTTGATGTCCATTGCAACATAGTCGACATTACCCGATAGTACAGCTTCCTTGAGTACAGATGGCATATAGCCGTTGGTATCGAGTTTGACGGAGTAACCGAGGTCTTTAATCCGCCCAAGGAACTCTATTAGATCCCTGTTTATCGTGGGTTCGCCCCCCGTCACAACAACGCCTTCGAGCATATTACGGCGCTTTTCCAGAAAGGAGAAAATCTCATCTTCCTCAATAACTGGTTCACTTTCGGGGTGAAGAACAAGACTTCCGTTCTGACAGAAGGGACAACGGAAATTACAAGCTCCCGAAAAAAGGATACATGCACATTTTCCGGGGTAGTCGACAAGAGTCAGCTTCTGCATTCCATGTATAATCATTTTCTATTTCCTCTTTCTCTTCTGTCTTTCCTCGTCACGCTCTTTCGAGAGGCGGAAGAAGTCGGCCATTGTAGCCCCGCCGCCGTCTAGATGAGAGGAATACGAGAAGGATTTTGAATTCGTATTTGTATTCTTCCTCTCTCCTCCCCTGTACTTGAGCTTACTCTCCCTCACAACCTCTGTCTTTGTTTCATAGGCAACGGGAGACGGAGTCTTCTGGGGGTTCTTCTTTATGACGACCTTGATTTTTCCGCTCTCAGTCGTAGACACCGTCTTTTTGGGTGAGGAAACTCTCTCTCTTATAACTCTCTCTTCATAGAGGCATGAGAGCTTCTGACATATATAGTGGATGGAGCCGTCGCTGTCCTGGCTCTTCATCATCGGGCCCGAGCAATACGGACAGATTCTGCTGTCCTTGAATTTCGGTTCGAATACAAGATTCGATTTCTCAACAATGCTCACGAGATCACCCGCCATCTTCTTTATATCCTTTATAAAGAGAGAAGGATCTTCCTTTCCCCTGCTTATTGCGTCAAGTCTCCCCTCCCATATTCCGGTAAGAGATGGTGATCGCAGCATCTCGGGGGCAAGTCTTACAACCTCCCTTCCCTTCGCTGTCGGAACGAAGTACTTACCGTCCCTCTCGACATACCTGTTCTGAACAAGCTTCTCGATTATATCGGCACGGGTTGCTGGAGTACCGAGTCCGGAAGAGAGATTGGCTTTGAGATCCTTATCCTCGACAAAACGTCCCGCGTGTTCCATTGCAGAGAGCAGCGTTGCGTCCGTGTATCTTTCAGGTGGTGTTGTCGAGCTCTTCTTTACACGGATGTTTAATAGAGAAAGTTCATCGCCTTCCTTGAGTGTTTTTATAAGCGTTGTGTCGTCGATGCTTTCGAGAGAAGTGTTGACGCTTGACGAAACGCTTTTGAATCCTTTTTTAACGGGAGATGTGAAGCGCGCCATGAAGAGGTACCCCTCCACATCGACTTTAACAGTCGTCGTTTCGTATATGTAATCCTCTCCAAGTACTTCGAGGAACCTCAATGCGATAAGTCTCCAGAGTTTCCTCTCGTTTTCACTCAACTGGCCGAGATTCACCTTCTCCTCCGTCGGGATTATGGCATGGTGGTCACTGACACCTGCGGCATCTACAAAACGCGGATTATCCTCCCTGTAGCCAGACAGAAGATATTCGTCGACTACATACGAGAACTCGCTGTCTCTTATGGCCTTGATCCTATCTCTCAAGGTCGGGACGATATCGGGAGTAATGCACCTGGAATCGGTTCTGGGGTATGTGACAATCTTGTATACTTCATATAAACGCTGAAGAGTATCGAGTGTCTCCTTTGCAGAGAAACCGTATGTTATATTTGCGTCCTTCTGGAGTTCCGTGAGGTCATATGCAAGTGGAATCTCCTCGCTCTTCGTCTCCTTCTCTATCGAGATGACCCTCCCCTTCTTTCCTTTCCAGAGCGGCATATTCTCGGCAAGTTCGTCATCTGTGAAACGGACGGAGTTATCCTCAGGATAGTAGGATGCCGAAAAAAGGCCGAAGGATGCACGTGCAGAGTAATAGAAAGAACCGAGAAACTTATCTATCTCATCCTCTCTTTCCGTCATAAGGGCAAGCGTCGGAGTCTGTACACGCCCCGCCGAGAGTTTAGCGTCGTAGTAGCATGTAAGCGCTCTTGTCACGTTCATACCCACATACCAGTCAGCCTCCGCCCTGCATTCTGCTGCATGATAGAGATTGTCGTAATCCTCGCTCGGTCGCAGCGACGCAAAGCCTTCCTTTATGGCCTTGTCGGTCTGGCTTGAAATCCAGAGTCTCTCGCATTTACCATTCCATCCTGCAGTCTTCAGAATCCAGCGTGCGACAAGTTCTCCCTCCCTCCCGGCATCGGTTGCAATTACAACAGATGAAATATCGTCTCTTTTAAGGAGTTTCTCGATTACTTCGTATTGATCTTTAGTCTCTTCGATTACAGTCTCTTCAAGTTTATCGGGAAGCATGGGAAGATCCCTGAGGGACCATCTTTTATATCTTTCGCTGTAATGCTGCGGCTCAGCAAGTTCTATTAAGTGTCCAAGTGCCCATGTGACAGTGTAGTCATCACCCTCTATGTATCCGTTACACTTGATGTGTGAGCCGAGGCTCTTTGCTATCTCTCTGGCAACGGATGGTTTTTCAGCAATAACAAGTTTCTTCATAACGCATGGTATTCTACACAAAGAGAGGACAAAATGAAACATCCTCTCTTTTTTGGAGATGAGAAATGAGAAGCCTTTTTATTGACCCGTCACGCGCTTATGACTATACTTTAGATAATCTTTTTTAAGGAGAAGAATATGGCTTATAAGATTACTGATTCTTGTGTTGCTTGTGGAACATGTGCAGGTGAATGCCCTGTCAGCGCTATTTCTGAAGGCGACCCGATCTATGTTATCGACGAGAGTGCATGCCTCAGCTGCGGTACTTGTGCTTCTGTCTGTCCACAGGAAGCTATCGTTGAGGACTAAGTAAGAAAGTTTTTTACTATACTGCCCTTTCCGGGGCGGTATTTTTTTGCACGGATTTGGAGTAGAATGACAATATGGCTTATGATGAGATATCACAGATATTGAGTGTAACGGAGTGTAACGCTCTTATTAAAACACTCCTCGAGGAGAGCTTCTACCAGATTGTCGTTAAGGGTGAGATATGCGGAAGCTTCTTCCGCCCCAATTCATCGGGCCATTATTACTTCGACCTCAAGGACGAAGAATGCACTATTCCCTGTGCCGTATTCCGCTCGAATACACGAGGACTTGAAAAGTTCAAAGTCGGAGATCTCGTTGTTGCGACAGGCCGTATATCGTATTACGAGAAGGGAGGAAAGCTCTCCTTTGTAATATCGAAGATGGAGAAAGAGGGAGACGGTACCCTTATGGCTCTCATCGAGAAGAGAAAGGCCTATTACCAGAGCCTGGGGTGGTTTGATCCACAGAATAAGCCGCAGCTTCCAAAAGAGATAAGAAAAATAGGAGTCGTCACAAGTGCAACGGGAGCCGTCATCCACGACATACTGGACGTTACACGACGACGTGCCCCTTCCCTCGATATCATCCTGTTTCCATGTGCCGTACAGGGTAAGGGAGCCGAGACAACGATTGCAAGCCGAATAAGGCAGGCCAACAACTTCTCTTCATGCGATGTCCTCATAGTTGCACGGGGCGGCGGTAGCAAGGAAGACCTCATGCCGTACAACGAAGTTGAGGTCATTGAAGCAATCCACTACTCGAAGATACCAGTTATTTCCGCGGTCGGACACGAGAGCGACTGGTCTCTTTCAGACTATGCGGCATCCGTCCGCGCGGGAACTCCCTCGATAGCAGCGGAAATCGTAACAAAGGATATTTTCCTCAAGCGTGAATCGCTCTCAAGTGTAAAGAACACCATGAACCTTCTCATGGAAAATAAGATTGCTTTCTCAAGAGGGAAAATCATATCACCCATGATTCTTGAATCATTAATAAAAAGCAGAGTGTCACTTGAAAAAAACAAGATAAAGCCGGAAGAGGAGCTTGAATATCTTTTGAAGCGGAAAGTGGAGAGAGCGGAGATGAGACTTTCCTTTGCCGAGGATTCATTGAAAAGTGGAATGTCCGATAAACTATCCCTTTCCAAAGAAAAACTGACACTCTTTCAAAGAGAGTGCTCTGCAGCCATCCCCCACATAATAGAAAAAGGGCGAAGCGTCATAAGAGAATTCAGAAATACAACATCGATTATTGTAACCAACTCAACGAGGGTCTACTCGGAAAGGGTGAAGAGCCTTGAAAAGGAGCTTTGCGCTCTCAATCCCCTTTCGGTCCTCCAGCGCGGGTACGCAATAGTAACAGATGAAAAAGGCAGTGTCATAACACACGTCTCCTCGATAAAGGACGGCGATAAGTTGAATATTAGATTAACTGACGGCACGAAAGATGTTGTCGTCAAGGAGCAGAAATGAGTTTTGAAGAAGATCTCAAGAGAATGGAAGAAATAACAGAGTTGTTGAAGAACCCCGAAACAGGGCTCGAGAGAAGCGTGGAGCTCTATGAGGAAGGAAGTAAGCTTTCCGCAAAACTCAGTAAAACACTCGACAGCATACAGCGTAAGATCGAGAAGGTTACGAGTACGGACGAAAACGAAATGGAGACTGTTCCTCTCAACGACGACGGGGACGAGCCGATTCCGTTCTAAAGCGATATCTCCAGCACCTTTGACTGGAAAGGAAAAGAGACTGAACATGCTTCAAGGAGAAGAGACTCGTTTTCTTCTCCACCGTATCTGTCGTCACCCACGATAGGATAACCCGCCCACGCGAGATGGCTTCTTATCTGGTGTCTGAATCCTCTTGTGATTACACACTCGAATGTGTTTTCATCGACTTTTCTTATTTCCGTTTTGTAGGTTTCGCCGGATATAAAGCGCCTGTTGTTCAATACAGGTCTGACCGATGCAGCCCTCTCTCCGTATGAACGGAAGAACGAGGAGACAGATAGTGAATCTCCATTCCACTTGTATGGAAAGTCTTCAAAACCTTCTATCCTCTCATCTCTCTTCGAGACAACTGCAATGTAGCGCTTTTTAATTAGATCCAGCTTCTGCGCCCGGACAAGTTCATCGTATGATTTCTGGTTTCTTGCAGCTATTACTATCCCGGATGTCGGAGTATCGAGACGGTGGATAATCCCGCCCTCCCAGCTGTTCCTGCCGCACACAGCCGTCACTTCGGGGTATTCAAGAGAGAGTCTCTTCAATAACGAATCCCCCTCAGGATTCTTCTTAAGGGGGACTGTCGCGAGACCTTTCTCCTTATACACGGCTAAAAGGTCCTCCGAGCGGTATATTACTTTAATCTCTTCTGCTGCTTCTTGCATATATTCTTATTAGATATAAGAGAATATTGATAAAATCGAGATAGAGCTCTAGTGCACCCAGAAGCGATATCTTATTGAGATCGCTTTCTGCTATATCGTCACCGTATTGAGCATTGAGCGATGTAATCTTCTTCGTATCCCATGCAGTAATAAGAGAGAAGAGCACGACACCGACGATGCTGATAAGATAATCAAGCGAACTCGACTTCAAAAGCATGTTAACCAAAGATACGACAACAAGTGCGATCAAAGCCATGCTGAGCCAGCCGCCCCACCCCTTTATTGAACGTTTCGTAAAGACTCCATAGAGCGACGCGGCGACAAAGACTGCAGCTGTTGTTGCAAAAGCGAGAGGCAGGATATTCGAACCCGAATACAAATAGACAACGCTTGACAGCATAACGCCGTTCAACGCCGAATAGCCGTAGAAAAGGAAGAATGCACTCCCCTGGCTCAAACTCTCGACTCTGCCTGAAAGAATAAAAACGAATGCAAATTCAGCGATCACCAATACAGCGAGAAGCACAGGATTCGAGTAGAGACTCATCATCATCTTCTCTGACGATGCAACAAGGTATGCACATGCTCCCGTCAAAACCAATGCCGAAGCCATCCAGAGATATACTTTTCTAAGAAAAACATTCTCTCTTGCGCTCACTGAAGAAAGAACAGAATTTTTGCTGTTATCCATCTTTTTCTCCTTATGGAATTAAAATAATAAATAAAATGTAAAAAGGAAATGAGAGTCCTCTCTTTTCCTTATAAAATACATCAATTCTTGAAAGAATGAACGGGAGAAGGAACCCTGCCGCCGCGCCTGATGAAGTCTTCACACGAATGGTTGTTGACCCTCATTATCGGGGCATAGCCGAGTAATCCCCCGAATTCAGCCCTCTCTCCTTCATCCTTTCCGATTACGGGGATGATTCTTACGGCAGTAGTCTTCTGATTGATCATTCCGATCGCCATCTCATCTGCTATTATTCCGCTTATCGTGGAAGCACTTGTTTTTCCCGGAATGGCTATCATATCGAGTCCGACGGAGCATACACTCGTCATCGCCTCGAGCTTTTCAATTGTCAGACTGCCCTCCCCGGCCGCTTCGATCATACCGTGGTCTTCGCTTACCGGGATGAATGCACCCGAAAGCCCTCCGACATAACTCGATGCCATTATTCCGCCTTTCTTAACCTGGTCGTTGAGAAGTGCAAGAGCAAGCGTTGTTCCGGGTGCCCCTACTTTCTCTATTCCCATACTCTCGATTATCTCGGCAATGGAGTCGCCGACAACAGGAGTCGGAGCAAGGGAGAGGTCGACTATGCCGTACGGGATACCCAGCCTCGATGAAGCCTCTCTGGCGACAAGCTGCCCCAGCCTTGTAACCTTGAACGCAGTCTTTTTGATCATGTCGCACAATACTCCGAAATCTTTACCCTTCACGCTCTGTATCGCATGGTTGATAACTCCCGGACCCGATACTCCCACGTTGATTACCGCATCGGTTTCGGTCACACCGTGAAATGCTCCCGCCATGAATGGGTTGTCATCGGGGGCGTTACAGAAGACAACAAGCTTTGCACACCCTATGCTGTCCCTGTCGCTAGTCTTTTCCGCCGTCTCCTTGATTATCCTGCCCATAAGAGCAAGGGCATCCATGTTTATTCCGGTCTTTGTCGAAGCAAGGTTGACGGAAGAGCATATGTGCTCCGTCACGCTGAGTGCTTCCGGAATGGAGAGTATGAGCATTCTCTCCTTTTCTGTCATTCCCTTTGCCGGGAGTGCGGAATATCCTCCAAGGAAGTTGACACCGACTTTTTCCGCCGCCCTGTCGAGAGTCTTCGCTATTCTGACAAAGTCATCTGGTGTTTTTGCAGCCGATGCACCGACAAGGCTTATCGGAGTAACCGATATTCTCTTATTTACAATCGGGATTGCATATTCACGCTCTATCTCCCCCGCGACCGATACAAGATTGGAGCTTAAAGATGTGATCTTATCGTATATATTCGAGCAGAGCTTATCGATGTCGTCACTTATAACATCCATGAGCGATATGCCGAGCGTTATTGTTCTGACATCCAGATTTTCTTTCTCTATCATTGAATTTGTTTCAATTACTTCATTAATATTGATCATATTCTCTGCATACTCTCAAAAATATCTTCTCTCTGAAGCTTGATGATTACACCTATCTCATCTCCGAGAGCCTCAAGCTCCTTCGAGAGAATGAGAAATTCCCTGTTCGCCTTTGATGTGTCGACAATCATCATCATGTTGAAATAACCCTTGACGATGGACTGTGTAATATCTTCGACATTAACGTTTGCACTATAGAGATAGCCCGTAACACGTGCGATTATTCCGACTCTGTCAGCGCCGACAACAGTAATAATAGATTTCTTGTTAGTCATATGAATCCTCACGGAAAGTTTATTCTACCTCACTGTAATTATTCAATTATGAATACCTCAAATGGCCAAAGAATAACATGTTCCCGAGTCGGTGCGGATTCATAAAATGAAAAAAAACTACTTGAGAGGAGAAATTGAATGTAGAATAAGGCAATGAAAAGAACATTTATAAACATTTTGAAGTCACTTCTTTTGATTTCGGCTGCGCTGATCATCATTGCCCTGATATATGTTTTCTATCTCGTATCCGACTACTACAGAATCGGAGACAAACCGCTTGATGTCGTAAACCAGAGATCAGAGAGTGTAAAAACCGGAGAAGAATACACGGCAGTTACATACAATGTAGGCTTCGGCTCATACTCAAGTGAATACTCGTTCTTCATGGACGAGTCAATATGGAAAAACGGTAATATAACAACAGGTGTCTACGGAAGAGGAATAGATGAAGACGATGTCTTGAAAAACACAATGGGTACAATAGATACAATAAAGGACGTGGATCCCGATTTCATTCTCCTCCAGGAGGTCGACACCCCGTCAACGCGTTCATTCGGCGTCGACATGCTTTCCTACTACCTCGAGGCCTTTCCTGACATGAATTCGACATTCGCAGTCAATTTCCATTCCTCATGGCTCAATTACCCAATTCTAGATCCTCACGGAGTCGCAAACGCGGGTCTCCTGACGATGTCGAAATACACTCTCGAGAGTGCAGAGCGCGTGAGCTACCCCGTCGCCGATGATTTCTCGAAGATCGCAGACCTCGACAGATGCTTCTCCATCCAGCGCTACAAGGTCGATAACGGCCGGGAGCTTGTCATCATAAACTCCCATATGTCTGCTTATGACGAAGGCGGAATAATAAGAAAGGAGCAGATGGAAAAACTCTTATCATATCTTACAGCGGAATACGACAAGGGAAACTACGTAATAGTCGGAGGAGACTTCAACCATGCACTCGGAGAAGAATACATTTCGGCATTCCCGACAGAGATGGTCAAGCCCGACTGGGTCAATGTCATCAAAGACAGCGACATTCCCTCCTC
Source organism: uncultured Oscillospiraceae bacterium (assembly GCA_963636745.1). Lineage (GTDB taxonomy): Bacteria > Spirochaetota > Spirochaetia > Sphaerochaetales > Sphaerochaetaceae > Ornithospirochaeta. Next base: position 36,325 of record CAVHKW010000095.1, read on the forward strand.
CTTCCGTATCGTTAAACCCGACACCGGATTCAAATACGGAACATGCCGCTCTGCCGATATACCGTACACAAAAGGTATAAACTATGAATCAATCATCGACGGCTTCATCGTGAGCGACAATGTCGAGGCACACTCCTACGTGAACAGCAACGACTACGCCTACTCGGATCATAACAGCGTCGTAATGACATTCACCCTCAATTGAACTACCTCGCACTAGAAGTACGAGGAATCTTGTTTCCTGCTTCCCAGACTCACGTTTAGAGCACAATGCTCCAGTGACGAGGTCTCCACGGGCTTATTGACGACCCGGCCGTCAACGGACGGTGGTTCCCACCGCCCAGCTGTTTTCCACGTTCAGCCAACGCTTAAGAATATGTTCCT
>CAVHKW010000096.1:0-12561 GCA_963636745.1 uncultured Oscillospiraceae bacterium
GAGGCTTCAAAGACGCCTCCATACATTGTAAGCTTCAACCTTTATATCTTCGAACTTTGATCTGTTTTCTATGAACATAGCGCACTCCTTGTTATTTATTTGAATTGTCTCTTATATTGAGTCTATAGGTTACCGATTCATCACCCCCGACTTCAAGTGGGAATGTAAATGTTATCTTCTTGTAGAGGACAAATTCCTCCACACCGAGAGCAGTCTCCTCTCTCACACTCTCCGTCTCCTCCGTAAGGCTGAATGTCGTTACGGACGATATCGTAAGTGAAGAATCGGCTTCTCTCGAGCCGTACCTCACTGTCTTTGCCTCGGTGCTTCCTGTTGCCACCATGGCCATACGCTGCTCGGGAAGAAGAAGAACGGCATCAGGAAACGAAAGATAGAGCGATATTGAACAGCTCCCCGAGAGAGGCTCATTCCCCTTTGAGGCAATGGTTGTATCGAGTGTGAAGGTATTTGCCTTGAGTTTGTAGCGCTTACTTATTATAAACGGCAGCTCATCCCCCTCAGGCGTCAATACTATTTCCGTTCTCTTTCTGTCGAGGATATCGACTGAAAAACGTGTCCGGGATGTGGAATATACACCCGATGTAAGCTCGAGTCTGTCTTCAAATGATTTATTGATCCCGCCCGAGTAGTCCTCTCTCGAGAATGGAAGACGCGTCGAAAAGAAGTTGATTCCGCCGGGGAGGTAGTCGAATTCAAGAGCAGTTCCGCCGATTGGAGAAATGAGCGCAAGATATGTGCCGTTTGCCATCACCACCGCCGGATACCCCGTCTCCTCGTAGTCGAACTCTTTCACGCTCGGAGCCTCCGTTTCACGCCAGAAACAGTTTTCGGCGTCCAATATGGAGCGCCAGAAGGCACGGTGTGCGCTGTAGCGTAAGGGAGAGAGCTCGGCATCATGAATGAAGAGCGTTCCGATCGACGTGTTGAAGAGAGAGGTTGTCACCTCCTTCTTGAGGAAGCGGTTGTTCCTCAGCATCGGGTTCTCGGCTACAGAGATGTAGCGGTTGTAGAGGAATCTGAAAGTGGCATTCTTTACAAAGAGGCTGTTGAGGGTGCTTAGTCCGTAGGAGATGCTGTCATGCCCGTACCACCCCTGTGGAAGATACCCGGGCTTGGTAGAGGTTATCTGGGAGAGCTTCACCGTCTGGATCCTGTCGAATATGTCGCATATGAGCTTACCAGGTTTTTCGCCTTTTCCCTCTTTCACGGCTCCTTTTACAAGCTGGTCGATGTTGAGGAATATAACGGCGGACTCTTCTTCAGAGTGGATAAACGAAAGAAGACGCCGCCTCAACTCCTCGTAGTCGATTGCACCCTCGGAGTACTCCCTGACGGCGATGGAAGATGCATCATGAATGGGATAGACAGTAATCCTCTTACCCAGTTCATTCATCACAAACGGGCCCGTCTCCTCCTCTCTCTTACCGTTGTATGAAGAAATAACGACGCTGTCGATTCCCGCGTTGTTCAACAGCGAGACGTAGTACGGCTGCCACACCTCCCCGTAAAAGAATGCGGATGTGGGGAGGATTGTATATTCGTGTTTGATTTCGCTTGTGAACTTTTCTATCTGCCCCGCCCTGTCCTTGGGGGGAAGGAGGGAGAGCACACTCTCGCTCCATGAGCCTGTGAGGGGCTCGAGATCCCCCCTCTTCATAAACATCGATATAAGTGTTTTGTATTCCTGTCTCTCTCTCTTTATGTATTTGAGCATCTCTGACGATTGATAGAGCGCAAGATGATTTCCCCCCTTGTTGTAAAGGTAGGAGAAGATAGGCTCGTAGATAAGGGAGAGTGTTTTATCAAAAAGAGCTGAAGGTGCGCTGTAGAGCGTTGTATATAGTCCTAAAGCCACCTTCATATTCGTCTCCTTTTATAATTTCAAAATACACTTCTGCGGACACTTCCCGCATGCAAGGGCCGAATTGCTCTGATCCTTTGCATAGTCGTTATGCGAAAGGAAGTTCTCAACTTCAAACGGAGAGTTCTCCACCTTCGTGACGCATATTTTACATCCAATGCACGCCTTTGAACATGCTGCTTTAGCCTTTGCTCCACTCTGGTGGTTTGAGCATGCGACAACATATTCAGCCGAGTACGGGATGAGCTTTATAGTACCCTTTGGACATATCCTAGTGCAAGCACCGCAGCCGATACATTTCTCCTTCTCGACGTAAATCGTTCCGTCGTCACGGCGCTTTATAGCTTCTCTCGGACAGACTTTCATACACGAACCGAGCCTGAGACAGCCCTCCTTGCACTTTTCGTCTCCGCCGAAGAGCATTGCCAAAGCATTGCAGTCGTCGATGCCGTCGTATTCGTAGTCGCGGACGGTTGATTCACTGTTACCCGAACAGAATACAAAGGCAACCTGCCTCTCCTTCACTTCTGCCTCGACTCCGACAATTTCGCTCATTTTACGGCTCAATTCATCGCCGCCCGGCTGACAGAGCCCCGGGAGAGCCGTACCGTTGTTGACAGCCTCAGCATAGGCCGAGCACCCCGCAAAGCCGCAGCCGCCGCAGTTTGCTCCCGGCATTATGCTTTCAAGCTCTTCAAGTCTCTCATCCTTCTCTACACTTAGCTTCTTCTCGGCAATTGAGAGTCCGACACCCAAAAGGAGGCCGAGAACAGAGAGTATTCCGAATGCATATAGAATATTGATCATTTTCCTTCCCCCCTTTATGCCAGATTGAGATTAATCAGGAGCGTCGAATCGAATGCCATGAAGGCAAGTGCCATGATTGATGCGCTGATGAATGTGATGGGAACACCCCTGAACCACTTTCTCACGGGAACAAGAGAGAGCCTCTCTCTTATGTTCGACATCAAAACGATCGCAAGCGTAAATCCTATTCCGGCAGCAGCACCTGCGACAAATGACTCAAGGAGGTTGTGTCCTTCGTCGATATTTATGATTGCAATACCGAGGACTGCACAGTTTGTCGTAATAAGAGGAAGGTAAATTCCGAGTGCCTTGTAGAGGGACGGTGAGAACTTACGGATGATCATCTCTACAAACTGTACAAGAGCCGCGATAGCAAGAATGAAGGCAATCGTCTTCATGTACTCGAGTGAGAACGGAACAAGAAGGCCGTAATATATGATCCAGCAGAAAACGCTCGTGACGCTTGTAACGAATGTGACCGCGACGCCCATTCCTATTGCCGAGGAGGGGTTCTTGCTGACACCGATGAACGGGCATAGTCCCATGAACTTAACAAGTATGAAGTTGTTGACAAAGATATATGTAACCAGAATTCCGATGTAGCTCATTTAGTTACCTCCTTTGTGCTGTTGTCCTTGTTCTGCTTCCAGATAAAGAATGCCTTGAGGTATCCCATGACAAGGAGTGCTCCAGCAGAAACGGCGATTACTCTCATCGGAGAGGACGAGAGTCCGGGGATCCTGATCACACCGTCCCAGCCGCCGATGGCGAAGAGTGTAATTGTTCCGTTTCCGATAATCTCTCTTATAAGAGCTATGAATGTTAGACCGATCGTAAAGCCACAACCCATTCCGATGCCGTCGAGGGCGCTGTCGAGAACGCTGTTCTTGTTTGCATACGCCTCTGCTCTTCCGAGGATGATACAGTTAACAACGATAAGAGAGAGGTAGATTCCGAGTGCCTCATAGAGCGCTGGAAGATAAGCATGCATGACCATCTCGAGTATCGTGACAAACGATGCAATGATTACGATATATGCCGGTATTCTTATTGAATCCGGAATAACCTTCTTCAATGCACTTATGAAGATGTTGGATCCCGTGAGGACGAAGATGACGCCCGCCCCCATACCGAGTGCGTTGGAAACCTGTGTCGAGACTGCGAGGGTCGGACACATACCCAACATGATTATGAATATAGGGTTTTCCTTCCAGAGCCCTTTTGTTAATTCCTTTATATGCTGACTCATCTATATCTCCTTGACAAAGAGGCTTCCGCTCTTGAGTGTTGCGCTGACTGCTCTGAAAGTGAAGGATGCACCGCTGACTAAGGCCTTGTCGCTTTCCGAGAGATCATTCTTTCCACCCGGGAAGGAGAGAGTGTCACCCATTCCCGTGAAAAGATCCATATACCAATCGTTCTCGGCATTCTTACCGAGTCCCGCCGTCTCGCTGTCCTCCGTCATCTGTGCTTTTATAAGAGCACCTTTCGTGTCGTAGGATGCGATAATCGTAAATTCGCCGCCGTATCCCTTTCCGATAAGCTGGAGACAATACCCCGCTGTCTTTCCATTGGAATAAAGTGGTGTCATCTCCTTGACGACGCTGTCGTCAACACTCACTGTCTCTCCGATCTCAAGATCTTCACTCACCCTCTCGAGAGCCTCTCTGTTAGCCTTGATTATGTTTTCTTCGATTATCGGAGAAGTGAAGGAATTGACCCATGCACAAAGAGCCGCACATATGGCACAGATAAGAAAGAGAACAAGCCCTGTTTTTACCGTTGTATTCATTTTGTCTCCTCCTTTCTGACCTTGACAGGCTTTGTGTAACCGAACTTCTTTCTCTTTACGAACTTGTCGATAGTCGGTGTCACCATGTTCATTAGAAGGATCGCAAGCGATACGCCTTCCGGGAGAGAGCCGAAATAACGGATGATGAATGTAAAGAAACCGCATCCGAAGGCGTAGATAATCTCACCCTTTGGGGTATTGGGGCTTGTAACCCAGTCTGTCGCCATGAAGATAGCACCGATTAGAAGACCGCCGGAGAACACACTTATAAGAACCTCTCCCGTAAAAAGCCCCGTTCCGACGGCAACACCGCCGAAGACCCACGTGAGGAGCGCAAAGGATCCGACGAAGAAAACGGGAACATACCATGTAATTACTCTCTTGACGATGAGGAAGATTCCTCCGAGGATCAACAGAAGTGCACTGAGCTCTCCGATCGACCCCGAGGCAAAGCCGAAGAACTCGTCGATCACATATGGATTTATGTTTGTCGCCTCGCTGATTTTTCTTGCAAAATCAGTCATGGGATAGCCCGCGGCCTGGAGTACTTCATAGCTCGTAAGTGTAGATCCCATCTCCATCTTGAGTGCCGAAAGCGGAGTTGCACCCGCCGAGAGCTCTGCAGACTTATTGAAGACCCACGGAAGCGTGAATGACGACATCTGGGATGAGAAAGAGAAGAATACAAAGGCTCTTCCTGCTATTGCGGGGTTTGCCCAGTTGCATCCAAGTCCTCCGAATGTCCATTTACAGACTCCGATGGCAAAAGCAGATGCTATCACGGGAATATATAACGGAACAGTCGACGAGAGGTTCATTCCGACAAGAAGACCCGTAACAAGCGCGGAGCCGTCCATTATCGTATGCTCGTGGCTTATCTTATTAAGTAAATATTCCGTAAGAATCGAAGAAGCGACGGAGAGAAGAAGGACCAGAAGTGCCCTGAAGCCGAACATCACACATCCCCAGAGCGCAGAGGGAAGAAGAGCAATTGTGACAAGAAGCATGGCCCTGTCTGTTGTAAGCGTATCATGCAGATGAGGACTTACCTTTACTTTGTTCATTTAATGTTCCTCCCCATTTTCTTTCCCAGTTTGAAGACCTGGACAAGGTCAAGTCCCGATGGACAGGAGTAGGCACAGCAGCCGCATTCCTTGCAGTCCATGAGTCCTATGTCCATTGCCTCCTTGTACATGCCGTGCGTTATGTAGCGGTACATGTTGTTCGGTGTCAATTTCATCGGACAGTGCTGAGCGCACTTACCGCAGTGCATGCATGGGAATGTATGCTTTTTCGTCTCGCTCCTGAGAACAAGAAAACCGTTGTTTCCCTTGATTGTGACCATATCGAGAGACGGCAGGTCGAACCCCATCATCGGGCCGCCCGCAACAAACTCGTTTGCGTCCTTTATGCTTCCCCCGCAGTAATCGAGGAGGGTTCTGAATGATGTGCCGAAAGGAACGATGAGATTCTTAGGCTCCTTCACACACTCCCCCGAGACCGTGACAACACGTTCGATGAGTGGCTTATGATATACAACAGCTTCATATATGGCGTTCACTGACGAGAGGCTCGAGACGATTGCCCCGATATCCAACGGAAGTTTCCCAGACGGAATCTCCTTACCTGTTATTGCCTGAAGAAGCTGCTTCTCGTCTCCCTGCGGATATTTCATCTTGAGGAGAGTTACCGTGAGATCGAGTCCCATCTTTTCCGCTTTCTCTTCGATGAGAAGTGCTGCGTCTTCCTTGTTCTCTTCAACTGCGAAGACGATTTTTCCGGGGGAGAGGATCTTCGAGAGTATCTTCACACCCTCGAGAAGGTTTTCACTCCTCTCCAGCATGAGACGGTAGTCACATGTAAGATAGGGCTCGCATTCGACGGCGTTGATGACAAGCCACTCGACTTTTCTATCTCCTGTTGCAAACTTGACGGATGCTGGAAACTGTGCTCCCCCGAGTCCTACAATTCCGCTCTCCTTTACTATATTCAAAAGCTCATCTTTGGAGAGATTGCTCCATTCATATTTTGTGTCGAACTTAACGCTCTCCTCACTGTCGCATTCGAGTAAGACTGCATCAACTGTCTGCCCGCCCATGAGCGTTGTCTTGACTATGTCCTTGACAATGCCGCTCCGGGGTGCGTGTACGGCAGCCGAAACAAATGACGACGGGGACGCAAGCAAGTCCCCCATCCTGACTCTGTCTCCCTTATTAACAACAAGAGATGCGGGTGCTCCAATATGCTGTGAGAGTGAGACTGTAAGGGTTTCAGGGGTAGGGAGTGTCTCTATTTTCTTATCTTTGGACAGGCTTTTTTTGTCCAAAGGATGTATGCCCCCCTTCTTGAAGGTAGTTCCTCTTAACACTAGATCCTCCTTTTTTCATAACATTTCTATGCTAATCGAAGGATGGAGAAAACGCAAATCGGGGCACTTATCAGATAAATATTTATTGCTATAACTTATTTCTTCCACTGTCGGCAATTACAAGGAGAACATTTCGCTAATTCTTTATTGATAAAGAAATAGTTTTTTATTTTACAATTCGAAAAAACTTGACACCCTCTTTTTCCGCTTTCCGCACTCTCTCCGGAGAGGTTTCATCTCCCCTCTCTCTGAAATTTGTTTGACCTTTTTTTCTCTCCGGGGTAGAACACTTTCAATTATTGTGTTTCAATTGGTTGAAATCTTAAAAGGAGAAAGTAATGGAAGACGGCCATAAAGGCAGAGCGGAAGCCTCAAGCACAGAAAACGAAATGCCTCCAAGTAGAAAACCGTCTCCGTTGACGGTTACTCTCTAGGCCTTTTGTTTTCTCTCTAAACTCAAAAAGGAGAGAAAGGAAAATGGAAGAAAATACACAGACACAGATCTCACAACGCCCCAACTACGCTGAAGAGCTCATAAAGATAATACAGAGCAACATATCGCCTATGGCGCTCAAGGAAAAACTCTCGGACTATCATGATAACGATATAGCGGAGGCTCTGGAGTCGCTCTCCCCGGAGGACAGACTCAAGATTTACCGCATTCTTGATGCCGAGGGACTCGCAAACATATTCGAATACATCGAAGATGTTGCCCCCTACCTCAATGAATTGAGCGTCAAGAAGAAGATTGCGGTACTCGGTGCAATGGAATCAGACAAGGCATCCGAATACCTCAAGAGCATCCCGAAGGGAGAGAGAAACACCCTTGTCGAGTTCCTCGATGACGAGACTAAGCATGATATTGCCCTCATCGCATCATTCGACGACGACGAAATCGGATCGAAGATGAGCACCAACTTCGTCGAAGTCAAGAACGGTCTCGGGGTAAAGGAAGCCATGAAGGAGCTCATCGACCAGGCTGCGGAGAACGACAACATCCAGACGATATATGTTGTCGGTGACAACAAACTCTATTACGGCGCCATCGATCTCAAGGACCTCATCAGAGCAAGAGAAGGAACAACTATAGATTCAATTGTTTCGACAAGCTACCCCTACGTCTATGCCCACGAGAACATAGATGAGTGCGTGAACAAGCTCAAGGACTATGCAGAGGATTCAATCCCGGTACTCGATTCGACCAATAAGCTCATCGGAGTCATCACAAGCCAGGACATGATGGAACTCATCGACGACTCGATGCGTGACGACTATGCGAAGTTCGCTTCTCTCGGTGACGAAGAGGATCTCTCATCCTCCGTTCTCTCGTCTGTGAAGAAGAGACTGCCGTGGCTGACGATACTTCTATTTCTGGGTATAGGAGTTTCAACTGTCGTCAGTTTCTTCACCCAGGTTGCATCACAGATCGCCATCCTCATCTCCTTCCAGTCGCTTGTACTCGACATGGCCGGTAACAGCGGTACCCAGTCCCTTGCCGTCACGATACGTGTACTCACCTCCGACAATCTGACATTCAAGGAGTTGATGAAACTTGTCTGGAAAGAGACGAGAGTCGGATTCTTCAACGGCATCATCATGGGTGTCATATGCTCTCTTGTCATAGGTCTCTTCATATTCATCTTCAAGGAAAATGATCTCGTCTATGCATTCAGCATATCATCATGCACGGGACTGGCACTTATTCTTGCAATTACCGTATCGAACCTTATGGGAACAATCATCCCGATTATTTTCAAGAAAGTTCACATAGACCCGGCAGTAGCATCGGGCCCGCTCATCACGACGATGAACGACCTTGCAGCCGTCATAGCATACTACGGCCTGGCATGGCTTTTGCTGATAGAGGTTGCGAAGATTGCTCACTAAACGTTAAAATGAGCGAGGAGTAAGAGATGATTTATTGTGTTGAAGACGAGGCGGCTATAAGAAACATGATGGTTTATACCCTCTCTGCCAGCGGATATGAAGCGGAGGGAGTAGACACCGGGAAAAAACTATATGAAAAGCTCAAGGAAAGAAAGCCCAAACTCATCATGCTCGATCTCAACCTCCCCGGGGAAGACGGACTGAGCGTCCTCAAAACTCTCAAATCAAATCCGGAGACTGACGATATTCCGGTAATCATCGCGACGGCAAGAGGAACGGAATACGACAAGGTTCTCGGGCTCGACAGCGGAGCGGACGACTACCTCGCCAAGCCCTTCGGCATGATGGAGATGCTCTCGCGTGTAAAGGCGGTACTAAGGCGCTGCGAGACAAGAAGCCAGAAGAAAGTTTTCTCGCTCGGTCCCATTACCCTCAATACGACCTCTCACTCCGTAACGGTTGGAGGAGAGAGCGTAAAGCTTACAGGAAAAGAGTATGAGCTTTTAGCACTACTTGTTGAAAACGTCGAGAAGGTATTTTCGAGAGAGGAGCTTATGAAATCGATCTGGGGTATCAACAACCTCGGAGAGACAAGAACAGTCGACGTACACGTTGCAACTCTCAGAAACAAGATCGGTGACGGCTCAAGATACATAGAGACTGTCAGAGGCGTCGGCTACAGGGCACACGAAGAGCGCCATTAAAAAAGCGTATGACAAGAAGAATCATTTCCTATGTTTTGACGGCTCTTCTTCTGGTTGCATTCTTTTCAATCATACTTACAATACAGGCCACGACCACGATAATAGGAAAGAGGCAGGAGACGAGAATACGCGAGCTTTTGGAGATTCTCTACCATGCCTATGATGAACTCGGACCGTCGTTCATCGACAGCTTTGAGACGGAGGATTACAACATCACACTCCTCTCGCCATCGGGAGAGATAGTCAACTCCGAATTCGAAGAGTCATGGCTTCTTCTGGAGGACCAGAGTTCGATAGAGCAGTTTCTCGAGGAAGTTGAAGAGACACCGGAGAGAATCGTCAGTACAAATACATCCTTTCTCTTCGGAAACCTTGTTCTTGCCGGAATCAAAACAAGAGACGGAATGATTCTAATTGCATCTACCTCTCTCAGAACCTTCGGTGACACCTTTTTCGATATGAGGCTCGAGCTCTTGTACATTATCCTTATTTCTGTGCTGCTCTCCTCGTTCCTTGCGCGTCTCATATCATATCTTATCGTCCAGCCTCTCAACCAAATCAACGTCGAGGATCCTCAGACGACAGAGGACAAAAGATACAAGGAAATAGCACCCCTCATCAACAAGATTGCAGAGCAGAAGGTGAATATTTCAAACCAGGAGAAACTCCTCGAGGACGAGAAGAACAGATTCCAGTCGATATCGGAAGCACTTGTCGAGGGTATGATCCTCATCGAGGTCGATAATACAATCTCATATATAAATGAATCGGCGGTCTCGATTCTCTCCCTCTCCTCCTCACCGAAGGGAAAGAGTTACGACTCCATCTTCAGCGATGATTTAAAAGACATAGTCGAGAGGACGATTTCAGAAAAAGGACAGAGAAAGACAATCTATCTTGAGAACAAGGCATACCAGGTCGAAACCTCGCGTCTTACGCTTCCCGACGGAATCTACAACGGCGTCTCGATTCTCCTTTACGACATCACGGAACATATGGCTCTCGAGAAAGACAGACGCGACTTTACGGCAAATGTCTCACATGAACTCAAGACACCTCTCCACATAATTCTAGGAAGTGCGGAGCTTCTTGAACTGGGATTGATAAAGGAAGAGGACAGCAGTGCCTTCATCCACCAGATATACACGGAGACAAGGCGTATGAACGTACTTATCGACGACATAATAAAGCTCTCACGTCTGGATGACACATCACTCAAAATCGAAAAAGAAACTATCCATCTCCCGGACGATATAAAGAGCATCCTCGAAAGCCTTCTAAGCGTTGCCGAAAGCAGAAAGATAGAGCTGCTTTTAGAGGGTGGAGAAGTATATGTCAAATGCAACAGCCCCATGTTCAATCAGATAATCTACAACCTTGTGGACAATGCAATCAAATATTCAAACGAGGGCGGTAAGGTAACTGTCACTACGAATAGAATCGGAGACGAAGCCGTTATCGACATAACAGATACGGGTATCGGGATACCGGAAGAATATTACACGAAGATCTTCGAACGCTTTTTCAGAGTAGACAAGTCGCGCTCGAAAGAGGTCGGAGGCACGGGTCTCGGACTCGCCATTGTTAAAAATTCTTGTGTTGAAAACGGCGGTGATGTTAAAGTGTTATCGTCAAGGGTGGGAGAAGGTACGACATTCAGAGTGACGCTCCCGTGTGTGGAAAAGCCGTTATGAAGAATATAATCCAGTTCCTTATAAACATTCATACTTCCATAAAGGAAAAGATATTCTCCCGTTTCAAGGGTATTACGGTTTACGGTCTAGTCGGACGCTCGGGGACAGGAAAGAGCTACCATGCAAAGGAAGTTGCAGTCAAATACAAGATCAATCTCATAATCGATGACGGTCTCCTGATAAAAGACGACCGTATCATAGCGGGGCACTCGGCAAAAGAAGCCCCGAACTTCATGGGAGCAGTCAAAACCGCCCTCTTCGACGACGAAGACGACAAGAATGCCATGACATCTGCTCTTCTAAGAGAGAAGAACAGAAAGATCCTCATCATAGGAACAAGCGAGAAGATGGTAAATAAGATCGCCCTACGCCTCGATCTACCATCTCCGACAAAGATAATCCACATCGAGGAGATATCGTCTCCAGACGATATAGAGACGGCGATGCACATAAGGTTCGTTGAAGGAAAGCACGTTATACCGGTCCCCGCAATCGAGATAACACGTTCGGCCCCTGCTATCGTATTCGACTCCATCAAGGTCCTCATAAACCGCAGCAACAGAATGAAGAAGGAAGTGAGCGAGAAGACGATAGTACGCCCGGAGTTCTCCCGTCCGAGCGAGGAGACAGTAAGCGAAGCATCCCTCGAGCAGATGGTGAAGCATACAATAAGCGAGTATGACCCCGTAATGCGTATAAAGCGTGTGAAAGGCGTAAGAAACAGCGACAGAACCTACTCGATAACAGTTACGATAATACTCCCGCCACACCACTACATTCCCTCTACGATATCGGATCTGCAGCAATATGTAAGAGACTCGATAGAGAAGTTCGGATCCATTATGGTAAAGAGTGTATCAATAGAGATAGAGGAATGGAGTTAATCCCCCAAAATGATTCCATTACAGTATTCTTCAGCGGCCTTTCTGAAATCCTCCACTGTCAACTCCATGTATTCGGCAGCATCCTTCTCTGTTATTACTTCATCTTCAATTAAGCTCAGAAGAGTTTTAATCGCTCCTATTTTTATACCTTCTGCATAGCCATCTGCCCTTACAAGTTCTGAATACTTCGCTTCATCATATGCTGTAATGCACTCATACATAATCCCCTCATTGACCGCCTTATCCGCAGAAAAACAATCTGAGGCATATCTTCAATGTATTTTTGATAGCCTCAGTACACTATTTGATTACCTTTTCCTTCCCTTGTACAAACAGCCTGGTAATGTTCAAAAGACTGCTGGAATTTTAATTGCAGTAGACGGCAGCAGCTTTCCTGAAGTTATCAACTGTCATTCCCATATCTTCAGCTGCATTGTCTTCATTAATCAATCCTTTCTTAAGGAGATTTAAAAGAGTCTTCATTGCTCCTTCTGCTCTACCTTCTGCTCTACCTTCTGCTCTACCTCTTGCCTCACATCTCTC
>CAVHKW010000097.1:0-2364 GCA_963636745.1 uncultured Oscillospiraceae bacterium
CGATCTTGAGGGGTTAAATTTTTCTCCTAAAACAATATGAATGGGTTGACGTTCGGCCCCTGATAGTGCTACAATTGTAGCATGAACGAGACAGCGAAGATTGACTATAAATATGTGTACGAGAAGTCCAGAAAACTCTACAGAGTTGTACTGGATCATCCTACTTACGATAAGACGACAAAGAAGACAACTCATCACTATGAGACTGTCGGGAAGGCAAAGGAGAAAGGGGGAGAAATCGAGTTCGGCTCGAAGTATGCGGCAATTCATAATATTGAGAAGCGGGAGTTACAGGAGGAAGCATCTCCTGTAGTTAAGGAGGTCATCCCGTCAGGAGAGGTACTTGTCCTCGATGCTATGAGTAAAGAAATAGGATTGGAGAAGACTCTTGTCAGTGCCTTTGGAAAGGAGAAGGCAGAGAAGATTAAAGCTCTTGTCTACTTTCTAATCTGTACAGGAGACGCATTGATGGATGCTGAAGAGTGGTGTTCTGTCAGGAAACTCAAGGAGCTTGCGAGTCCGAGAATCAGCGAGTTATTTCCAACACTGAGCGACACTACATGCTCATCCTTCTTCTCGAAGTGGGTGAAGGAAAAGGCAAAGGACAAGAGTGTCTGCTATGACATAACAAGTATAAGCACATACGCTACCGATGTGGATATTGCCAAATACGGTTATAACAGAGATCATGAGAAATGGCTCAAGCAGATCAACCTTGCCATGGTTACAGATAAGGAGAGCCACATACCTCTTGCCTTCAGGCCTCTTAACGGGAGTCTCAGCGACAGTCAGACTCTGATGGATACAGTCAATGAGTTCGACGGCTATGGAGCAAAGCCATACGGCTTTGTGATGGATAGAGGATTCTGGAAGAAAACATTCCTCGATATGCTTCATGAAAAAGGAGTCAAGTTTGCTCTTCCTGTCCCTTCTTCAGTCGGCTGGGCTAAAGAACTTATAAAGAAGCACAAGAATGATGTGTTCTCTTCCTATTATGATGACGATGAAGGCAATACCACATTCTGCTATACGGTCTATGATCCGCAGAAAGAAGGGAAAAGGGTCTGGGCACACATCTACTATACGCCGTCGATAGAGACAGCAAAGAAAGAGAAATTCGTAAAGGAATATATGGCAAGGAAAAAAGAGCTTGAAGAAGATAAGCCCAACGAAAAGTACAGATCCTTCTATGATGAGTACTTTACAGTTTCCAAAAGCGGACGAGGCGGGAATATTCATGTTAAGGACAAGAGACCCCTTACAGAGATATTGGATGAGAAGATCTTCGGCTACTGGGTTCTCTATACTGACATGGAGAAGGATGGAATAAAGGCCCTGAAAATGTACAGGGAGAGGACATTCATTGAAGCAGGGTTCGATGATCTCAAGGGTGCGACAGACATGAAGAGGCTCAGAATGCATAAGGGTGAGTCCGTCTATGGGAGACTCTTCATACAGTTCTGCGCTCAGATTCTCAGGACGGAACTGAGAAACAAGATACGTTCATTCGATGCTGAAACAAAGAAATATGCATCCTCCCCTGATACGCTCCTCAAGAGAGTAAAAAGCTATTCAAAGGTGAAGTTCAGTGGGAAATACAAGGCCCAGTATTCTGCTGCAACAAAAGGGCAGCGTCTTATATTCAAGGGATTGGGAATAGACTTCCAGGGGACTGACGACGATGATTGCGACGCATCGGAAACCGAGCGTAACTTAAGTGAATAGAATGAGCTTCTGCATGTTATGTACAACAAATGTCTTATAGGAGAGCAGGATGAACAGAAATGACAGGATAAGGATAAAGAGAGCTTGCGCCGACTTTGACAGAAGCATCAGAGAGGCTGTCTATATATTCAACAATGAAGTGGAATCGATGAAGGAAGAAGAGGAAGAGAAATTAGACAGGCTTCCCTCACAGCTGCGTGATTCCTCCAAAGGCGATCAGCTGGATGAGACTGCAAGACAGCTTTCTGATGTACTGGATAAGATTGAGAGTATTTCCACTTCTGTCGATGATGTTATAGATATTCTTGAAGTCAAATCGAAGTTCATGATACCGAAGGAAACGAAGAAGTCTATCATCAGTCCGGGAAGAAAAGGAAAAAGCTTCCATGCACTCTTTCCGGAAGGCCTTGTGAAGGAGTTGAAAGATGAGTCTCTCAGAAGAGGAATAAGCATGAACGAACTTGTATGCAGAACACTTTATAATGAGCTGACCAGGATCGATGAGGAATATGTACAACAAATGTCGGATAGCTGCTCACGCTGACTGACAGCATAGGCTATGGTCGTATTTCAGCTGATTTCTGGGGCCGGGTCCCCTGGGTACCGAGTTAGTGCTACAATTTGCGCGAGAATTTCGGT
>CAVHKW010000098.1:0-24657 GCA_963636745.1 uncultured Oscillospiraceae bacterium
AATATAAAGAAATATCCCACGGACAGGGAATTCAAGCAAAATGGACAAATTTAGTTGGCTATTAAGTGACAGAATTAGTTAGCATTAACAGTTGATCATGTTTCTGATGTTCTTATGTATAAGTCTATTGAGTTGAGTGAAACGAAAAATAAGAGTTTACAATTCTCTGGAAGTATTCCAAATTGCCGAAATTATGTATTGAGATACAAATACAGATGGGGAAAAATATGGCTACAACGCATGATATCATCTTTTGTTTAAACGCAACAAATATGCCCGGTCAGGGTGTTTGTGCCCACACTGTCCTATCTGCTATTAACCCTGAATATGTGCCGGGGTTGTTTTCGTTTTCTACGATTATCACATTGCTTGGGATAGATTCTTCTAAAAGTCATAATCTGAAGCTGACGTTAAGTTATGACAACGAGAATATTGCTTTTTCAGGAGGCGCGGTTCCTCTCTTTAGTGACGAGAGTAACCTCCCCGGTGAATATAAAGGAATAAATTTAACTGTTAACTGGAATAACGTTGAATTCAAAAGAAACGGGCTATATAAACTTTCTGTCTATTGTGATGATGCAATGATTGGAAGCAAAGAGATTTATGTTATGGGGAAGAATCATGGGAAGCAGCAATAAACAAAATACTCGAATTGAAGATGACATGTATTCGTTGAATTCCGATGTGAAAACAGAGAACACAATAGTGAATGTTGCTCCTGAAATCAATTTCATCATCTCCCCTAATTCTGATACAAAGCCCAACGATATATTCGCCCTGGCAAGAGCATTTCTCTGTATTTCATCCATGACGCATAAAAAACTGCAGAAACTATGTTACTATGCAAAAGCATGGTATTTGGCCATATATGATACAAATATAGTTTCCGAGTCTTTCGAAGCATGGGTTCATGGCGCTGTCCAGCCTGAGTTATATGCCAAGTATAAAGTTTATGGATTCAGCAATATTCCAAGGGAATCTGACAAGTCCAATATACCCGAAGAGTTTTTATCGTTTGCTCAGGAAGTATATAATTCCTATGGTCACTTGACAGGAGATGAGCTTGAAAAGCTCAACCATTCAGAGCGTCCATGGCAGGAAGCAAGAGGTGACTGCAAGCCGTGGGAAAGCTGCGGGAATGTGATTTCAGAAGATACAATGAAACAGTATTATAGAGAAAGGCTTAAACAGCAGTGAAAATACCAAAAGGCAGAATAGTAGAAAACACAGAACGAATCCCTTTCATAAAACCGGGATTAGGTAGTGATGAAATGCTTCTTTTCTCTTTTGCCGCTATACAGACAACAGAGTATTTCAACCTGGACGGCACCTGCATAAACTGGGCATCGGATTTATTTAAAACTCTTGAAGAAGTATCAAGAATCAAAGCAAAGGATGTATTTGCCGGGAAATATTCCGGACGTAACTCTACCCTAAGAATACATCCGCATAATAATGTCAAATCACCGTGCTCAATACCACGCAATGTAAATCTCGAAGACATGTGGCAGATCAGGATTTCAAAAAGCAAAGGCGGCATACACGGTGTATTCTCCGAAAACGTCTTTTATGTAGTATGGTTTGATCCCCAGCATAATTTATACCCTGATGAAAATCATGGAGGATTGAAGAAGATAAAACCTCCTTCAACCTGCTGCAAGGATAGAGATGAACGCATTGCTGTTCTTGAAAACGAAATCAAACAGAAAGATGAATATATTAAGGAGTTGGAAGCTCTGTTTAACTCTTAAAGAAATCAGAAATTTCTATTCTTTTAAGAAACAACTTGAAGATATGTGCTTTATATTATCTAATTAGCTTAGACTAACTTCGAGGCTTACGGACTCGCGTCTCCTGTCTTTCCTCTTACTGTCCGAGTAAATCGAGTCCCGAAGCCTTATAGTCTTATTGTGCAGCTGGCTGGTCTTCGAAGTATTTTCTGAGGGGAAGTGCGTCTTTGAAGGTAAAGAAACTGTCAAGGAGTTTTGATACTATTCCTATTAATGAGCCGTTTATAAGAGCGCAGAAGAGAGTGCCGAGTTTAACGCCCTCGAAGTGACCCCAGCCGAAAAAAACGAACGACATCAATACTGCGAGAGCTGCGCTCGAGATATCGTAGATGGTTTTGAATTTGTTTATGTTCATCCCTGTTTTCTTCGATATCTCTTTAACAAAGAGCTCATACACTTCCGGCGATATGTAAGAATGGAAGAAGAAAGATATCCCGATGGCACTCAATATCATGCCGGCTGTGTACAGGAATGCCCTCATGTAAACACTCTGCGTCGTAATATTTTTTGCGATCATCATGGCCCCGTCAAGCGCAAAGCCGTATATGACAGCAGTCACGAATGAGAAGAAATACGAAAGTCTGAATTTCCTGATGATGATCATCATGACAACAAGAAGGAATGCCTGGAGAGTATACTCCGCCATACCGAATGTGAAGAACGAGTAAACCTCCGACAGCTTCAAATACAACAGATACGCGGGTGCCACGACCATCGAGACTCCCCAGTCGGCCTTCTCCATAAAAGCCACCCCGAAAGATATCGTAATTATACCGATGACATATGCCGCTTCATTTGAGAAAGAAGGCTTACTTTTCATTGAATTCTTTTTTCACAAGATTAAGAGCAGCTTCAATCGTCTTATCCATATCGTAATACTTATACTCGGCAAGTCTTCCGCCGATTATGAAAGAAGGGTGCTCATTCAGTTTCTCTCTGTATTTTTCATAGAGCGCGGTGTTTCTTTCATCGTTTACCGGATAGTACGGCTCCCCCGTCTCCTTATAGTCCACAGGGTATTCACGGCTGATCCAGGTTACGGGAGACTGGGCATTCTCGAAGTGTTTATGCTCGATTATCCTCGTATAAGGCACTTCCCTCTCCGTGTAATTCATTACGGCAACACCCTGATGATTCTCCTCTTCGAGTCTTTCATGCTCGAACTTCTCGCTTCTGTAATCGAGGCTCCCGAGGGAGAAATCGAAGAGAGCGTCAAGCATACCCGTGTAGAGAACCTTCTTTGCTTTCTTTGTGTACTCCTCTCTGTTCTTGTTGAAGTCGACATTGAGCAAGACGGTGGAAGACGAAAGTAGCTTCTCGATAATCTGTGTATAGCCACCTTCCGGGATTCCCTGATAGCGGTCGTTGAAATAGTTGTTGTCGAATCTCAGTCTCACGGGGATACGCTTGATTATATAGGGCGGAAGATCCTTACTGTCCCTACCCCACTGTTTCTCAGTATAACCCTTGATGAGGATTTCGAAGAACTCTCTTCCGACAAGAGAGAGTGCCTGCTCTTCGAGGTTTTTCGGACTCTCATATTTGACCCTCTGGCTCTCTATCTTCTTCAATGCCTTTTCCGGCGTTGATGCCTCCTCTCCCCAGAGCTCATAGAATGTGTTCATGTTGAATGGAAGGTTGTAGAGTTTTCCTTTGTAGTTTGCAACCGGGCTGTTTATATAATTATTGAAGGAAGCAAACTGGTTGATGTAATCCCATACTTCCTTGTTCGAGGTGTGGAAGATGTGTGCGCCGTAGAGATGAACGTTTATGCCGTCCCTCTTCTCGGTATATATGTTTCCCCCGATATTACCTCTCTTATCTATAACAAGGCACTTCTTACCTCTTTTCTCCGCTTCATAAGCAAAAACAGAACCGAATAAACCAGAACCGACAATCAAATAATCAAACATGGTATTATTATAATATCATAGTAATAATTGAGAATAGACTATTTTTAAGGTATCATTTCGTCATGATAGATTATAAATTCAAACCGGCAGACGACCTCAGCTCTGCTCTTGACAATCTCTATACGATAATAAAACTACTCCGTTCCCCCGAGGGATGCCCCTGGGACAGAATACAGACCAATAAGAGTGCCACGGAGAGCCTCATCGACGAGAGCTATGAGTATCTTGACGGCGTCATCAAAGGCAATATCGCATCAGAGCGTGAGGAGATAGGAGACGTTATGATAAACGTCTTCATGACTCTCTATATCCACGAGGAGAATAAAGATTTCAAACCCGAGGACGCAGTAAACGAAGTATGCGAGAAGCTCATAAGGCGTCACCCCCATGTCTTCGGCGACAAAACTGCCGGGAGCGCGGGAGAGGTACTCACACTGTGGAACGAAGTCAAGGAGAAAGTCGAAGGTCACAAGGATAAAAGCGAGGATTTCTTTTCACATATCCCCTCCTCTCTTCCACCGCTCATGGAAGCATATGAGATACAGAAGAAACTCAAGAAAGTCGGCTTCGACTGGGAGAATGTAGAGGGAGTCATCAATAAGGTAAAGGAAGAGCTTGAAGAGGTTGAGGAAGCAATCGACACGAATGACAGGGACAAAATCGAGGAAGAGCTCGGAGACCTTCTCTTCTCCGTTGTCAACCTCTCGCGCTTTTTGAAGGTAAGACCGAACACTGCGCTTTTCAGGTGTAATGACAAGATAAAGTCGAGGTTCCAGAAACTCTTCAACCTTGCTAAAAAAGAGAATATACCTCTCGATAAGGACCATGTAAAGGAGATGAATGATCTCTGGGACAGAATAAAGGAAGACGAAGTATGATTAAGCAGCGCGGACAGCTATACTGGGACGATAGAAAGACAGTCCTCACCGATGAGATGTTCTCATATATGCTTGATGAAAACACAAACAGCGTCAGATATTACAACGCTTTGAATCACTTTTCAGAGGTGAGGAATTTCATTGATCCTTCTTTTCTTCCTGATTTCCAGTGGATCAAGATGGAATATACCGTACCGTACTTTGTCGACCTCGCCTTCAGATACAAGTCCAGTGTCTACGGCATCATCTTTGTTTCGATCGGACCGGACGGGGGGATATCAGATAAGACGAAGTGGAAAGACCGTAGCGATATGTGCACAAAGTACGATATAATCCCCTCTCTTCTTATCTTTGACGAAAACAACAATGTGCAAAAAACAGTAGACGACCCGTTTAATCTAATATCGGCCGTGAGATATAAGGAAGAAGGAATAATCGAAGAGGTGAAACCAATTGAGGACTCGGGTGATGAATTCAAGGCGATGAGCGGATTCGAGCTTGAGAACATGGCGGTTATGGCTGTTGTTGAAAATCTTCACGACAAAGAAAATATAGACGAGATTCTCTACCAGACTTATCCCGGAGTATATCCCAATATCTATTGGATCGATAAGAACAAAATGCTCAACTGGATGATGGTGGAGACGGTAAACGAAAGGGACCTCAAACCCGAGATGCCGAAAGAGATGCTTGATAAAATCTCCCTTAACAGAGTTCAGGGCCACTACGCACTATGCGAATTCAACTCCCCCTATTCTCCCGGCATCTATCCGAGAGGCGGGAAGTTTGATTTGAAGTTCGAGATCACCGATCTATGAGAAATGGCCCCTGCGGGCCATATATAATAAATCAGGTCTCAGATAAGCCGAGTTCTGTTTATGTAATCATCTATCTAGGATTTGGATTACTCCAAACCTCAAGCGGTCTACCCATGAGTATAGCCGAACAAGCTACTCATATACTTGACCTTGCTCCCAGTGAGGTTTACCATGCCTCCTCTGTCACCAGAGAAGCGGTAGTCTCTTACACTGCCCTTTCACCCTTACCTTCCGGCGGTCTACTCTCTGTTGCACTTTCTGTGACATTACTGCCCCTGGCCGTTAGCCAGCACTGTGTTCTATGGAGCCCGGACTTTCCTCTGTATTTCAAGCGATTACTTCTGAGGCCTGACCTGGTCAGATTAAAATTCCTCGTCCGCCTCATCGGAAACAAGAAGATCTTCTGTGTAGGATGCGCCTTCATCACTACTTTCATTGTTCTTTGTGATGTTCTTCGCAATCTCCACATCGTCGAAGATATAGCTCTTCTCCTCCTCAGGTGTGAGGTTATCATCATAGTAGATCATTCTCGAGCAATACGGACAGGTATCGACTTCGTCTTTAAGCTGCTTCAGTCTTAAGTCGATGACAAACTGCATCGGGAGAACCGTATTACAACCCATACATACTTGACCCTTTACAGGAACAAGACCCTCGCCGTTCTTCTTTTTGGCGATGTTATAGAATCTGAGATAGAAATCCTCCGAGATGACGTTGCCCTTGATGGAATTACATTCATCGTTGAGAGCATTGATCTTCGTTTCGATCTCTTCAAGCTTCGACTCGACAACAGTCTTTGCCTCATTGACGCGGCTTCTTAGGTCGTCGACGACTGCTCTCTGACTCTCGATCTTTACCTTGAGTTCCTTGATCTGGTCGTTCTTTGCCTTTCTTGCCGTGAGGAGAGACTTAGCACGTGCTTCAGCTTCGTTGATCTGCTTGTTCATAGCTTCAAGCTCACGCATTGTGCTGAGTGACTCAATCATCTTCTGGTATTCGATTGATTGATGGTCTGCATCATTATATTGAATATCGAGGCTCTTCTCTTCACTTTCAGCCTGTCTGAGATCTTCCTCAAGACCATCAAGAATAACAGCGGCCTTATTAAGTGCACTCTCATCCTCTTTGAGAGACTGGGGGATCATATCCCTCTCACTCTCGAGACTTAACTTTTCTGTGATAACACCCTGAAGTCTGATCAATGTTTCAAGCTTCTTGTTCTCTGCCATTTTTATCTACCTTCTCCAACGAAAAAATATCATATAAGATTTTCTGAATATGTTCTACCCTGCTCAGCTCCAGTCTTTCAATTGTCTGCTTCTCTTGGGGTGGCGCAGACGCCTGAGTGCCTTGGCTTCAATCTGTCTTATTCTTTCTCTTGTTACATCGAAATACAAACCGACCTCTTCAAGAGTAAGGGCATAGCCGTCATCAAGACCGAAACGCATCCTCAATACTTCCTGCTCACGCTCCGGGAGTGTCGAGAGAAGCTCTCTGATCTTATCCTGTAAAAGCTTATAAGCTGTCTGGTTGGCAGGGTTCTCGGCGTCCTTGTCCTCGATGAAGTCGCTGAGTACGGAGTCCTCTTCCTCACCCACCGGTGTCTCGAGACTAATAGGCTCACGTGCAACGCTCTTTACTGTCTTGACCTTGCTCTCCGGCCACTCCAGGACATCTGCTATCTCCTTATCGGTCGGCTCGCGTCCGAGAGTCTGCATGAGCTGTCTGCTTGCCTTAACAACCTTGTTGATCTGCTCGATCATATGGACGGGGACTCTTATTGTTCTCGCCTGGTCGGAGATTGAACGTGTTATTGCCTGTCTTATCCACCATGTTGCATAGGTACTGAACTTGAAGCCCTTTGCATATTCGAACTTCTCCACGGCTTTGATCAGGCCGATGTTTCCTTCCTGGATGAGGTCGAAAAGCTGAAGTCCCCTGTTTGTATACTTCTTTGCAATAGATACGACAAGTCTGAGGTTTGCCTTTATAAGTCTGTCCTTCGCCTGCTTTAAAATAACCTGGCCGTACTGGATGTTCTTCACATCCTCGATGACCTTGTCAGTCGAACACTCGAAGTCGTTCTCGATGTTTCTGAGCTCTTTCTCGGTAAGCTGCAGCTCCTTGATGAGTTCCTTTATCTCGTCACTCGAGAGTCCGAGGTACTCTTCTATCGCCTGTGCCTTGCTTCTTGTTGCAAGATCACGCCCGAGCTGTCTGAGTTCGCGCGAAGACGAAATCTGGAGCCTGTGCTCTATTTCGGCCTTCTTCTCGTTGCATTCGATTATCGTGTTCTTCGCATTGATGAACATCTCGGTAAGGGTTTCGATCTCTTCACTCTGAAGTTCAATCGACCCCACCCAGTCTGTGACCGGAATATACTTATTTGCCTCGAGACTCTCTATCTCCTTCTCGGCATCCTTGAACTTCTTTGCAAGCGACAGCGATATGTTCGTATACTCCTTCTTTCTGTCGTTATGGAGTTTCTGGATAGCGTTCTCGATATCCTGAGCCTTCATATCGGAATGTTCTGCTCTGAAGCGTGCATCCTCTTCGCTTGTTATACGGTTGAGTTCGTCGTTTCTCTCGGCTTCTTCCTTCTTTATGTTGGCCTGAGTCTCCCTGTTTTCAAGAATGGCATAACGGCGCGACGCCTCTCTGCACCACTCTATCCACTCTTCCCTGGACGAGAAATCAGATCTCTTCTTTCCTTCGTAGATTCTGCTCTTCTCATTGGGGTGACCGCCGAGTCTGTCAAGGAGATCTTCCTTCTTCTTTTTGAGTTCCTTATCCTTTCCATCCTCGTCCCCGGCAAGAAGGAATCTGCTCTTCTCTTCGTTGTATTCTGCAATCTGACGGGCAAATTCCTTTCCGAGTGCGTCCTTGTAGTTGAGATTATATCTCTTCTGAACAGACAAAAATTCCTTTATATCTTCAGGAGAGAGGGAGTCTTCGCTCTCTTCATCGATCTTTGTGTTTATATGCTTGATGACGGAAGAGAAGAAGGAAATGAGTATGCCGCTTTCTCTTATGACGGAGTTGACGATCATTGCGCCTTTTTCCATCTGCTTAGCAAGTTCTACTTCCTGCTCTCCCGTAAGGAGCTTCTCGTTACCTATCTCCTTGAGATAGAGTCTTATCGGATCATCCTGACTTGTATCATACTTGTTAGCGACAACATGAGACGAGCGGTGTTCGCTTGTAGAGTCGGAGAATGATGATATGTCGATGAAACGCTCGCTGGATTCGGCTTCTTCGTCGGTGTCCTTCCATTCGTTTATTCCGTCTTTCGGGAATTCCTCATCGCCCTCTTCGTCCTCGTCTTCCTCCTCTTCTTCATCCTCCTCGTCGTCTTCTTCGTCGTCACTCTTGCTCTTTTTCTTATCCTTGGAGGAGAAATCCTCTTCGGCAACTTCCTTTTCTATCTCATTGAGTTCATCGACAGTCGGATCGGCATCCTCGAATTCATCGTAGTCTTCGCTCAGGAGAACAGAGTCATCCTCGTCTCCATCCTTTTCCTTCAGATCTTCCTCTGTCGGTTCACCGTCGAAATCATAAATATCTTCTTCAGATTCTACATAATTGAGGTTCTTTAATTTTACTGCTTCGATAACATCTTCGTATACGAAGTTCTTACCATAACTCCTCCAAGCTGTAATGACATCATCCTGGGAAATGACACCTTTATCCTTTTCAAGTTTCTCCAGGTTTAGAAATAATTCACTGACAAGAATTTCTTCAGACATTTACGCTTCCAACTCCTTAAAACTTAAGACTCTTCTTAAGATTTGCAATTTTCGTATCGAGTTCAATCTTTCTTGACAGAAACTCCTCCTGACTTGTACTGTCGTCGGGAGAGAGCATGGCTATCTGTCTCAATAGTGCATTGCTTTTTCTTTCAAGTGATCGAAGATTTATTCTATCCATAACTTCAAGGAAGGCCTCGTTTCTTTCCTCTGTATATTCCTTCAGGGCATAGGAGGCGCTTACATAATTTCTCAAATCTTCGTCATTCACATATGTCAGAAAAAGAGAGTCAGACTGAACATCATCTCTCATGGCATTCTCAAGTGCCATATATAACTTCTGAGCATCACTATCCTCTAAATCTCCAAAGTTTATCTTGTTTCTATAAACCTTGAATAAAGACCTGTGGTTACATAGATAGAGCATGAGATATAAATCATGGGAAACGTTGAGTCTAATCTCCCTGAGTTCCTTCTTCCCGTTCTCTTCTTTAACCTTATAGTCCGGGGCACTGTGTATCCTCTTAAGATCCTCCTTGATTGCCTCCTCATCCAAAGTCAACAGGTTCGCGAGAGAGAGAATGTAGCTGTCACGCTCGACTTCGCTCTGACAATTGTTCAGATATTCACCCAAAGACTTAATAAAGTCGGATTTTCCTTTGGCAGTCTTTATATCATAACGAGATAAGGAGTTTTGCACAAGGTATTCAAAACCGGTTAAATAGGAGGAAAACTCTTCTTTTACGCCGCTCTCCCCTTTCTTCTCCAACAGCTCCGAGGCATCCTTGGCAGATGAGAGCTTATGGACACACTGCCCGAGTCCGTTTTTGTTGATTATTCCTATCGCCCTCACTGTCGAATTCTGACCCGCCTGGTCGGAATCATAAAGCATATGAAAAGAGGAAATGGATGGAAACCATTTCTTCATATTACTGCACTGCTCTAGCGTAAACGATGTTCCGAGCGAGGCAACGGCAGATGTGAAGCCCGCCTGATGCATGGCGACAACATCGAAGTTTCCCTCGACAAGGATAGGATCAAAAACCTTGTCGCTTATCGTCTTCTTCGCTTCATATAAACCGAAGTAATTCTCCTTCTTCTGGTAGATCAATGTCTCGGGAGAGTTAATATACTTCGGAGCTTTGTCGGAGAATGAGAGATCACGCCCGGAGAATGCTATACAGCGCCCAAGCCTGTCTCTGACAGGAAACATGAGCCTGTTGTTGAAGAGCGGCCACTTCGGGTTCTTCTGCGAGAAAAACCCCGACTGGGAAAGAAAAGATGGGCTGTATCCCTTGGAAGAGAGAAAATTATAAAGCCACGATGGATCGGATGGAGCAAAGCCGAGTGCGAAAGTCTCGATCATCTCTGAACTTACATTTCTTTTTCTGAGGTATTTCCTGGCGTCCTTTGCTATGTCCTTCTCGAGAAGTATGTAATGAAAAGACTTCATGACCCTGTCATACATGTCATACATGTCCATCTTCTCGTTGTGTTTCTTCTTTCCTTCCTGACTTGATGAATAGCTCTCGTCAACTGTCACTCCGCATTTCTTTGCTAGTGTTTCTACGCTCGATGCAAAGTCCAGGCCCTCCTTCTTCATGACAAGAGTGAAGATATCGCCCGAAGCGTGGCAGCCGAAACAATAGAAGGTTCCCCTGTCGTCGTCGAGTTTGCATGATGCCGTCTTTTCGTTTCCACCGCCGTGAAAAGGACATTTCACCCATTTCGACCCGCCCTTATATTCCACATGAGCATAGTTTTCCATGACATCGGAAATGGTGAGTTTGTTCTTTATCTCGTCTATTGTTTTTTCATTAAATCGCGGCAATGATGGACTCCAACATTAAATATAAACAAAAATTCTTAAAACGAAAAGAATTATTATTTCTTCAATATTACAAAAGGCGGATTCTTTTCGTTGCGTCTGAGGTAATCTTCAATCTCCTTCTTCGATATCTTGCGTCCCCTGTTTATTCCTCTGCAGTATTCCGCTTCGTTATCCCAGCTCTCTTTAGACTCCATTATATTCTTCCAGAATGGATATGTACGGCATTGCTCGGGCCGCGCTTCATAGACAGTGCACCCGGAGGGAGAGAGAAACTCACAGTCGTAGTTCTTCTTTTCCTTGAGAGATACGAGATAGTGCGTTGAATAGTCGACAAAGCGTGTATATGTATTAAGAAATGTGTCCCTGTCGATGGAAAAGAATTTTGAAAGCCTCTCTATATCACCATCGCTTAGAAAGACATATCCCGGCTCTGTTGAACAGCAATACATACACCTCTGACATTCAAAATTCAAACCATCTTTATAAAACACCGAAAACCTCATAAAAAAAAAGCCCTCGTTAAGAAGGCTTATCTGGAGAGAGAAGGATTCGGACCTTCGAAGGCATAGCCAACAGATTTACAGTCTGCCCCCTTTGACCGCTCGGGAACCTCTCCAAATGACAAGAGATATTTAAAAGGAATCCGGCTCTTTAGTCAATAGAAATTAGGAAAAAAACGAATTTATTTAAGCATCGAAATTTAAATTTTGTTCCTAAAAGTAATTACCTCAAAGAATACTTCTTCTCGATTTCCTCGTATACTTCCTTCGGTAGGAATTCTCTGCAGTCTCTCCTGTATTTGATGAATTCTCTGATGGAAGAAGAGCGTGTATAGAGATTATTTTTGTCTGCGGTGAGATAGACTGTCTCTATATTATGCGCAAGATACTTGTTATTGGCCTCGAGTTCCATTTCATACGAGAGATCCCTTGTATCCCTGATTCCTCTTATAATGAACTCAATATCGTTTTTTCCGGCATAGTCGACGACAAGTAAAGACGAATAGTCGACAGTAACGCCGCTAAATGACGAGAGTGTTTTCTTTATCATCAAAACTCTCTCTTCGGGAGTGAAGAGAGATGTTTTATTATAGTTGTCGGCAACAAGGACAACGACAGAGTCAAATATCTTAAGAGATCTTCTTACTATGTCGAGGTGTCCGTTGGTGAATGGATCGAAACTTCCGGGATAGACTGCTCTTTTCATTCTTTGAGACTCTCGACGTAATTCTTGAAATTCTGATAGGAGTCTTTGTTCTCGACTTCTATCTTCTTCACGATGGTAAACTTCCCGTCATCGTCCTTCCGGCATATTCCGAAGGATCCGCTTCCGAGATAACTCATAGTCTCATTATCCTCGAGGTGTTCCCTCTCCTTGAGGGACGAGAGAACACAATCGAAGTGAGCATAACCTGTGCCGTAAGCGAATGCAGACGATATTGAATCTATCTTTTCTCCGCATATGGCGCAGGTATCATAGGGCTCTTTAACAATACGTGGAGGAAGAACGGAAATCGACGAATGATAGTCCCGGGCGAGAGGAGCGCCTGAAACCTGGGAGAGCGTGGAGAAGCCCGATATCGCCTCCGTTCTTCTCCCCTTTTTCCTGCTTCTGCTCTTACCCTGACGGGTGAACTCCCGCTTGCTCTGTCCTTTATTTCTATTCCTTCTATAAGATTTCTCCACCTGTTACCTCTATTAGAAATTATATGATAATCCCAGAGTGATGGATGGAACTAACTTATGAGAAAGCAGCGGATAGTACACAACGCCGCCCTCAACATTCAAAGAAAGATTCTCTGTAATTGAATATGCATAACCTGCAGCGAGATCAATTAGAAGTGAGCTGTTTTTCCTTGTCTTATCGAAGTCGAATGTCCAGCCGAGAGAAAGAGAAGCATATGCACTCTTAATGAAGTTGTACTTAACAGAGCCGGCAACAGATAGATACTTATTGAGGTCATAGCCGAGCTTGAGACCGAGGGATAGATTATCCAAACAATCGTAATAAGCACCAACCTTCAAGCCATAGCCGAATGCACTTTTCTTAAAATCATAAGAGCCGAATAGAGAAGCCGAGAGAGAAAGCGGGAGACCTGCCTTCTTTGCGCTTTCCTGAGTAGGCTTTGAAACAACTTCTACAGGAAGAACTGTCTTTGCTTCTTCCGTCTTCTCTGTTTCCTCAAGCGGTGTGCTGTCGACTTTTGCTACTACCACCTCTTCAACCTTTGTATCTTCCTGAGTGCTCTCTTCAATGCTTGCAAAGAGATAATTGATGTAATATCTTGCCTCGTCGAAGAGTGTGTTGAGATATGTCTCGATAGTGTCCTTCTCGACAACAGGATAGTAGAGAACAAGGAGCCCCTCGTTATAGTTATATGTAACAAGAGCAGCTAGATCCGGATAAGCATCAACAAGAAGTGCTATTGCACCTTCTATATCAGAAGAGGTAATACCATCCTGGAGAGTAAAGTAAGCGTGGTCAGTATAAGCAGAAACATTTGAAACTATTCCCCTGTACGAGAATACGCTCTCGACAACGGGTTTCTCCTCGTCTTCTACAAAAACTGTCTCAACTACTTTTTCTTCTTCTTTTGAAGGAGCTACTGTTTCTTCGGCCTTAACCTCTTCGGTCGTTGTCTCCTCGACTTTTACCTCTGCCGGCTTGACTTCTACTTTCTCCTCTGTCTTTGCCTCTTCTTTCTTTTCCGGAGAAGGAACAACGACAATAGGCTCTCTCGAGCTCTTGGACTCGGATGAGATTATCGAGGACGCAACTGATTTATTTTCGCTCTCCCCTTCTTTCTTGTTACATGATGAGAAAACAAGAAGAATTGAAAGCAGTAATACAAACACAAATATAAACTTATTTCTTTTCATTATATTTTCCTTTATCCAATAAATAATAATCGTTGACGGCGATTATTACAATATAAGGCGGACGCTAAAAAAATTGAGCTACAGGAATTACCCCGTAGCCCGAATAGAGATCTTTTAGATCAGAATGTAACCTTAGCACCGAGAGTAGCACCAAGCTGTAAACCAGCCTTCTTGATTGACCACTCTGCACCAACTTCTCCGAAGAGAGAAAGGTTGCTCTTAAGAGCATATTCAGCACCGACACCTCCAAGAAGGAGAGCACCGACGCCCTTTGTTGTACCGCATCCGATGGAGACACCTGCACCACCAAAGACGTATGCGTTAAGCTTACCATCCTTAAGAGAGAGGACGTTGTACTTACCGAATGCTGCAACTTCGAGGAAGTTGGAGAAGATATCATACTGAGCGCTAAGACCTAGAGAAGCCTTATCGGAGAGGAGTGCTTCAAATCTGACACCTGCGCCGAGGACGAACTTCTTGTTGCTGAGATTGAACTTAGGAGCAGCAACGAGAGATGCACTGAATCCCTTGATGAAGGAAGCCTTCTCTTCAACTGCAACAGGAGCCGGAGCAACTGGTGCAACAACAGGAGCTGCTTCAGTCTTTGTCTCGACAGGTGCAACTACTGGAGCCGGCTCTTCAGCCTTCTTCTCTTCTTCCTTGACAGAAGCAACTACGACTGTCTCAGCCTGAGCTGGTTCAGCAAGTACGTAGTCGATATACTCTGTGACTTCGTCGTTAGCAACAGCGAGTGTCTCGAGCTTGTAATATGTGTTTCCGATGAATCCTGCCGGATAGTAGATGACAAGTGTTCCTTCCTCGGGGATGTCATAGTAGATATTCTTTGCAATATCAGCATATTCGCTTGCAAGATATGACATGACATATTCGATGTCGGACTTGTAGATGTACTCGCTCGGATATGTGATAGTTGTCTTGTCATCACCCATTACAACCTTTGCAGATGCAAGGTCGCGGTAATTGTATGTAGCGACAACTGTTCCATCTTCTTCAACTTCGATTCCGACAGCCTTGACGACTTCTTCAACTGTGTCGACAACTGTCTCGACGAGAGAAGCAACATATGCCTTAGCTTCATCAAGGAGAACTGCTACAGCAGAAAGTACATAGTCGATTGTCTGCTCCGGATATGTAAGATAGAGTGTTCCGTCCTTGACCTCATATGTGCATGCTGCTGCCTCGGGGTAAGCTTCGAGGAGAAGAGATGCAAGAGCTGCGATGTCTTCAGCTGTTACGCCCTCGGGAATTGTGAGGCTTGCCTTGTCGGCATAAACAACGATGTTGGATGTGATTCCGTCTTCAGAGAAGATTGTCGAGAAAAGCGGAACTTCTTCTTCAACTGTTGTCTCTGCAACTGCTGTTTCTTCTTTCTTGTCCAGGCTGTTCAGCTGGTCGATGAGCCACTTAGCATCATCTGTGAGAACGGAAACTGCCGCCTTGAGGTAGTCAGATGCTGTCTCGGGATATTCGAGAAGAAGGTTGGAACCATCGAGCTTGTATGTAACTGCTGCTGCATCAGGGTAAGCTGCGAGGAGAAGTTCTCCGATAGCCTTGATGTCATCTGCGCTGACTCCTTCCGGAACAGAAATAGTTGCATGATCCTTATAAACAACAATGTTTGCCGTTACACCTTCATAAGAGAAGATTGTGCTGTACTCGGGAACTTCTTCAACTTTTGCAGGTTCCTCAACAACAACTGCTTCTACAACTGGTGCTTCTTCGACAACTGTCTCTTCAACAACAGGTGTCTCGACAACTACTACTTCTTCCTTGACAGGCTGAGCTGTCTCAACCTTAACCTCTTCCTTCGGGGTTGTGGTGGTGGTCGTTGTTGTCGTTACTGTAGTTGTAGTTGTCGTTGTAGTTGCTTTCGGTGTTTCAACCGGTGTCTCAGCCTTCTTGCTGCAGACACAAAGACCAAAAAGCATCAAAACAGCCAGTAATGCTACAACTGCTAACTTTCCGAAACTCTTTCTTTTCATCATGTCGCCATCCTTATTTCCGCAAATACGGAATAATTTACTTTAAAAACCCACTTTAACGTGAGCGGTTATATTAAATGGATATACCATCTAACCAATCAATTCACTAATGTAATAATTCTCAGCGAGAAAGACTACAAAAAAATCCTTATGACCATTATTACACAAAAAAATAATATCTAAAATAAAAAAAGAGTAATTATCCTTCTATTTTTTAGTATTTTGTGTGAAGTCAGAATAGAAACATTCCTCAGCGTCAAAAGGTTACAGAAAAGGCAAAAAAAATATCCCTCCGAAGAGGGAGATTAATCGAGAGAGCTTTATGCGTTCTTCTTGATGAGCTCGGGGACCTTTGCAGCCTTTCCGACTCTGTCTCTGAGATAGTAGAGCTTTGCTCTTCTGACGCGTCCTCTTCTGAGAACCTCGACCTTCTCGATTCTTGGTGAGTGCATTGGGAAAATTCTCTCGACGCCGACACCATAGGAGATCTTTCTGACTGTGAAAGTCTTTCTCACGCCGCTGTTGTTCTTGGCAATGACAATACCTTCAAATCCCTGGACTCTTTCTGTTGTGCCTTCGACAATCTTGAAATAAACCTTAACTGTATCACCAACGCTGAAATTTTCAGCATTCTCTTTGATCTGCTTTGCTTCAATAGCTCTAATGATATCCATATCATTCCTCTTCTTTATTATAAATATTCAATAAATCTTGTCGCTCCTTTATGCTGAGAGAGGCATGCGAGAGCAGATCCGGCCGGTTGAGCAGTGTTTTTTCCAGCCCTTTGAATCTCCGCCATTCGGTAATATGGCTTTGATTACCGGACAATAATACATCAGGGACACTTTTATTGCAATACTCTTTGGGCCTCGTATATTGAGGATATTCAACAAGTCCGTTTGAAAAAGACTCCTCCTCAAGACTCTCGGATGTGATGACGCCGTCAATGAGACGGAAGACGGAATCGATTATGACAAGAGCGGCACTCTCCCCGCTTGTGAGGACATAGTCCCCTATCGAAATTTCGTCTGTGACGAACTCGTCAATCACCCTCTGGTCAAGCCCCTCGTAGTGGCCGCATATGAAGACAAGCTCATTCTCCCTGCTTAGATCATATGAATACTTCTGGTTGAAGAGTTTTCCCGACGGCGTCGGAAATACGATCCGCTTACCTTTGAGGGAGAGATCGTTTACCGCCTTATATATCGGGTCGGCCATTAGGATCATTCCCGCACCCCCGCCGAAGGGTTCATCGTCGGCCTTTTTGTGTACGCCCGGAGCGTAGTCACGGAAATTTACGATATTGTACTCGACTATCCCCTTTTCAACTGCCCTTTTCATAATGGAAGAAGTAAAGAAAGGCTCCACCATCGAGGGAAAGAGCGTAAGAACGGTAATTTTCATCAAAGTTCCAATAAATCGGGATATATCAACTCGAGAGAGTTGTTATCTACATTTACATTTGTTATATAAACAGGAAGAAGAGGAACAAAATATTCCTTATTGTTGTCGATTCGTCTAAGTGACAGGAGAAGCGACTGTCCGCCCTCCGCCGTATATAGGACAGAAGCAACCTTCTCTCCATTATATATGACATCCATACCGAAGAGATCGGCAACATAGTACTCCCCTTTCTTCAATTTCGGGGCTTTGCTTCTCTCTATTGAGATAGTGGATGAAGAGAGGAATCTTGCTCTCTCGGGAGAGTCGTATTCCTTGAATTTCATGAGAAAGATATCGCCGGAAAAGTAAGCTTTTTCAACAAAAAGCGTCAGCTCCTCTCCATCTTTGAGTATACATGTGCACTTATCGAGCTTTTTAAGGTGGCTGTAGTCACCGGAGAGCGAATAAACACGAAGCGACCCGTCAAGGCCGTGTGTCTTTCCGATAGTTGCTGTTCTCAGGAGAGGTGCCGACATCAGTCAAGAATCTCCAGGGTGGCACGCTTGCCGTCACGGGTTGCGCTTGCCGAAAGAATCGTTCTTATCGCCTTCGCTATACGGCCCTGCTTGCCGATTACCTTGCCGACATCCTCGGGTGCGACACGAAGTTCGAGGATAGTTGATTTACTACCCTCCACAACGTTGACGCTGACCTCGTCAGGAACATCAACAAGGCTCTTGACCATAAATAAAACAAGTTCCTTTTCCATCTCGACTCCTTAAGAGCTCACGCCTGCTTTCTGTCGAGTGTAATTCCCTTAGAGTTGAGAAGAGATTTGACTGTTGGTGATACTACGACACCCTTACCGATCCATGCCTTGACTTTGTCGTCATTGACAGTAAGCTGGTCATTAGCTTCTACAGGTCTGTAAGTTCCAACCTCATCGATTGTCTTTGAGGAAGCAGCGATTCTGCTGTCCTGAACTACGATTCTGTAGTATGGTCTCTTCTTTGTTCCCATTCTCTTGAGTCTCATTGTTGTGCTCATTGGTTTCTCCTTATACTACTTGAAGGCTCACATGCCTAATTGCTTCATCATCTGAGCCTGTAATTTCTTATTTCCCGCAAGCTTTTTCATCATAAGCTTACTCTTTTCAAACTTCTTGAGTAACCTGTTTACGTCACTCACGCTCGTTCCGCTGCCTTTGGCGATGCGTTTACGTCTGCTTGGGCCGATAATACGGTAGTTGGACCTCTCGAAACGTGTCATACTCCTTATTATCGCCTTCTCTCTCTCGATTTCCCTGATATTTATATCGTCTTCGCTTATATTTCCCTTCGCTCCCGGAATCATCTCGATGAGCTTGTCGATGGACCCCATCTTGTTGATGCTTTCAAGCTGCGAGAGGTAATCCTCGAGGTCGAAGGTATTCTTCGCCATCTTCTTCGAGAGCTTCTCCGCTTCCTTCTGGTCGAAAGCTTCCTGAGCCTTCTCGACAAGAGAGACGATGTCGCCCATACCGAGGATTCTCGATGCGATACGCTCGGGTCTGAAGACTTCGAGATCCTCCATCTTCTCGCCCGTTCCGATGAACTTGATGGGCTTACCCACAACACTTCTGAGAGAAAGTGCTGCTCCCCCGCGTGTATCTGAATCGAACTTTGTTAAGATTACGCCTGTTATGCCGACTTTGGAGTCGAATTCCTTTGCGATATCGACAGCACCCTGACCCGTCATTGCGTCGGCGACGAAGAGCTTCTCGACGGGATTGGAACACTTAGCTATCCTCCCCAGCTCATCCATTAGAGCATCGTCGAGATGCATACGGCCTGATGTATCGATAATGAGTGTATCGTAAAGTTCTCTTTTAGCCTTATCTATTGCCTTTGTTACGACAACGGTCGAATCCTTTTCGCCGGGAATTGTAAAGACGGGAACTCCCGCCTTCTCTCCGAGAATAACAAGCTGCTCAACAGCCGCAGGTCTCACGAGATCGGCAGCGACGAGCATGCACTTTCGTCCGTCCTTTTTCAAAGAATAAGCAAGCTTATGGGACGCTGTTGTCTTACCCGAGCCCTGGAGACCCATCATCAATATGACGGAGAGTGTGTCCTTACCTTTGAGATTGAGCTTAGTCTCTTCCTCGCTTGATCCCAGGAGCTCGACCATCTTGTCATAGACGATCTTTGTAAACTGTTCGCCGGGATTGACGGAAGAGAGGACCTTCTCGCCGAGGGACTCCTCGATAGTGGAGTTGACGAACCTTCTGACGACGCGGAGATTGACATCTGCATCAAGGAGAGCTTCCTTTATCTCTTCAACGGCATCCCTGATGTTCTTTTCACTTATCTTGCCCTTACCTGAAAGGGTTTTCACTATCGATGTAAATCTACTCGTAATACTGTCAAACATAACCTGTCCACTATTCTTCTTTCAGTTGTCTTTTATACATTATTAAGCTCTCATTGGTCAATCAAAGAGAACTATTTCTTTCTCCCCTCTTCATCGAAGAAGACTTCGTTCCCGCTGTCATTGAGTATTCTCGGCTCCCCTTCGATCGATGCAATACGGTAGCTTACCGCCGTGCTGACACCGGCCTCCATTTGAGATACACCGAGCATTGCGTTGCCGCCTGTTACGGTGTGGGTGTTATGGGTGATGATGATGAACTGACTGTCCTTTGCAAAATCGGTGAGAACGGAGAGAAAATAGCCGATGTTCCTGTCGTCAAGAGCCGCATCGATTTCATCAAGGATACAGAACGGCGATGGTTTTACCATATATGTTGCAAAGAGAAGTGCAACTGCCGTCATACTTCGCTCTCCGCCGGAGAGAAGAGAGAGTGTCGACATGTTCTTTCCGGGGGGCTGGGCAAGTATTTCAATTCCGCTCGTGAGTACATCCTCGGGGTCGCTTAGACTTAGCTCGGCTTTTCCACCGCCGAAGAGCCGCTTGAACATCTCCTGGAAGTTGTTGCTGATCTCCTTATAAGAAGAAAGGAACATCTCCTTTGATTTATCGAGGATCTCATTAAGGACAGCTTCCATATCGGTCTTGGCCTTGTTGTAGTCATCAAGCTGCTTCGAGTAGAATTTGTACTGGTCTTCCGCCTGATCGAACTCATCCTTTGCAGCGTGGTTGATGTTTCCGAGTGCTTTTATCTCGTCATTAACCGAGTCGAACTCCTTCTTAAGGTCAACTTCCGCCGGCATTTCGGGAAGAAGACGTGAGCTGAATTCATTGAGGTTCCTTGCGTATGTTTCAAAGAAGGAGGAGAATATCTGCTCGATATCGGCCTGGCATTTCTCCTTGTACATTCTCGCCTGGAGAGAGTCGCTCTCGGCTTTGTTTATCTCGTTTATGAGATTTTCCTTTTCCTGACGCTTCGAGGAGAGTGATTTGAATTTCTCCCCGAGTAGTGAATTCACTTCCTCAAGCTCCTCTTTAAGGGAGAGAAGCGTCTTCTTCGACTCCTCGATTTCGCTGTTCTTGTCGTTGATTCTGTCGGCAACTTCATAGAGCCTCTTATGAGCAATTGCTGCAGTGTCTCTTTCGTCCTCGAGATCGAGCTCCCTCTTGATAACGCTCTCCTGGAGTCGCTTTATGTTCTCGCTCTGGTTCTCTATTGCAGTCCTGAGTGACGATATTACCTCCCTGAGGGACATAAGGGTGCCCTGGAGAGACGAGACGTCATTCTCCCTTGTCTCTATCTGCACTCTTGCAGTGTCGATAAGCTTACGGTTACTGAGCATTCTCTCTCTTGCGCTCTCTTCGCTCTCGACTATTCCCCTCTTTCTGCTTACAAGTCCCTCGGGAGAGAGAATCGTTTTGATTACCGGAGGAATGGAGAGTTTATACTCTTCGTATAAAGACCCTAGAGACGATATCTTTTCGTAGAGCTTATTGAAATCCTTAGAAGCTATATCTTTCGAGTAATCGACACCGTTCGGAAGGGATGAAAGAAAATCTTTTCTGTTGTCAATTAATGCTAGGATATCTTTAAGACCGTTGATGACAGCATTGTCGGCGTCCATGTAACGCTTTGCAGAGTACTCCGTCCCCGTGTTGACATCGACTTCCTTTATAAGGGACTCGATGACGCTTCTGAGCTCTTCACTCAGTGCCTTTAGCTCATCGTCTAGCGTGGAGTTGCTCTCCTCGGCGTCTTTGATTCTTTCGTTGAGACGTGCTATCTCGCTCTTTGCATCATTAAGTGTCTTTTCGGCATACTCCGCCTGACTTGTCTTCTCCTCGAGTCTTTCTTCAAGATTCTCCTTATTGAGAGTTGCATTCTCGATTTCGTCCCTGGTGCGGTTTATTTCGTCTTCAATAGAGCTGCATCTCTTCTCGCTCTGTTCGTACTTTTCAAGATACTGCCTGTAGTTGTCCTTGAGAGCTACGATCGTCTCGTTGATTGATGTGAGCCTCGAATCGACCTTACCGATTTCAACTTCAAGATTCTTCGATTTCTCCTGATAATCTGTCAATTCACTTGAAGACGAGGAAATAGCAGTGTCGTACTCCCCGAGCTTATCCTTGAGAGTGGATGCCTTACTCTTTGCCTCCTCCTCCGAGGATTCCCACTTTTCCTTGAGGCGGAGATAAGTGTCGACCCTGACAAGCTTCATATCGACATCGAGGTAGAACGACCTGTCCTTGAGTTCCTGCCACTTCAGGGCCTTCTCTGCCTGACTCTTCGTCCTGTCGTATGTGCGCTTTACTTCCCTTACTACGCTCTCGAGCTGCCCTATATTCTCTTCGGCCTTTGTAATTCTGTTCTGTGCTTCTACACACTTCACCTTATATCGTGAAATACCCGCGGCCTCTTCGAAGATATATCGTCTGTCCTCGGGTTTATTGGAGAGTATCTGGTCGATCTTACCCTGTTCTAGTATTGAGTAGGCGCTCTTACCGACACCGGTGTCCATGAAGAGTTCCTTGATATTCTTCAAAAGACATCTCTGCCCGTTTAGATAATATTCGCCCTCCCCGTTTCTGAAGAGTCTTCGTCTTATTACTATTTCAGGTATATCGGTCGGGAGATTTCTGTTCTCGTTGTCGATTGTAAGAGTAACCTCCGCCATAAGACTGGGTTTACGTGTTTCGGTTCCGGAAAAGATACAGTCATCCATCCTTGATGCTCTGAGCGTCTTCGTCGACTGCTCACCCAGAACCCATTTGATGGCGTCGACTATATTCGACTTTCCGCATCCGTTGGGGCCCAGGAGCGATGTAATTCCGTCTGTAAAATCTATATGTGTCTTATCGGCAAAACTCTTGAAACCGTTAAGCTCAAGGGACTTTAAAAACATCCTATCTCCTTGAAAATTATCTAAGGTGAGTATATAAGAAAACAAATTATTATGGAAGTTGAACTTTTTAACGAAGACGAGAATAAAACTAGAGTGATATGCGGAACAGACGAGGCCGGGCGCGGTCCCCTGGCAGGCCCCGTTACTGTCGCCAGCGTCATATTACCCCGCTCTTTTCCTTTTGAAATATTAAATGATTCAAAGAAGATGAGCGAAAAAGAGAGACTCTATGCTGAATCGATCATAAAGGAAAAAGCTACAGCCTATTCGATAAAATCAATTCCGCACAACGTCATCGACAGAATAAACATCCTCAACGCCTCTCTTCTCGGGATGAAGGAAACATCTCTTTCCGTCTACTCCTCCCACCCTTTCGATATCCTCATATGTGACGGCAACAAAACTCCGTCAGTCCCCTTCCCTGTCGTTTCACTCGTGAAAGGAGACTCGAAGATATACGAGATAATGGCTGCAAGCATCCTTGCAAAGACAGAGCGTGACAGGATTATGGATCTCGCCCATATAAAATGGCCCGAGTACAACTTCAGAAAAAACAAGGGCTACCCGACAAAGGATCACTACAAGGCAATCGAGAAATACGGACCATGCCCCATACACCGCATGTCCTTCAAACTCTACAGAAACGAAGAAAAAGAAGAAGAGCCGTCATTATTTTGATTTTCCCAGTTGACTTAAAATATCACTTTTGATTATTATCCTCACTGTAATGCGACTGTGGTATAATGGCTTATTACCTCAGCCTTCCAAGCTGAAGATGCGGGTTCGATTCTCGTCGGTCGCTTAGCTCCTTAAATGGAGCATTTTTTTTGCACAAAATTCCACACACAAAAAATGAGGTAGATGAAAACCTACCCCACTTAATTAAATATTATGATCTTATTTATTGTACTCAGCTTCAAACTTCTTCAGGAAGTCGACAAGTGCGACTACGCCCTCTTTAGGCATAGCGTTGTAGATGCTGGCTCTGAGTCCTCCGACGGACTTGTGTCCCTTGAGGTTGTCGTAACCTGCTTTCTTTGTTGCCGCAACAACTTCAGCATCGAGCTCTGCAGACTCCGTAACGAAAGGAATATTCATGAGAGATCTGAACTCTTTCTCGACAGTTCCCTTGAACATCCTGGACTGGTCGAGGAAATCATACATGATCTTTGCCTTGTCGATGTTCATCTGGTTCATGACTTCGAGACCGCCCAGGTCCTTGAGGTACTTGAATACCTTGCCGCAGCAGTACATAGCCCAGCAGTTGGGGGTGTTGTACATACTGTCGTTGTCTGCATGTGTCTTGTACTGGAGGTAGATAGGAAGGTTTGTAAGGTCATCTCTGATGAGATCTTCACGGATGATGACAACTACCATACCCGCTGGTCCTACGTTCTTCTGAACTCCTGCATAGATAAGGCCGTAGTCGGAAACATTGCACGGGCGTGAAAGGAACATCGACGACTGGTCAGATACGAGCACGTGTCCCTTTGTGTTGGGGAGCTTGTTCCATGTAACACCGTGAATTGTCTCGTTCTCACAGATGTAGACGTAGTCTGTATCTTCCGGGATATCGAGATCGGAGCAGTCGGGAATATATGTGTAGTTCTTGTCCTTGCTTGATGCTGCGACAATGACTTCACCGCACTTCTTAGCCTCTGCGATAGCCTTCTTCGACCATGCCCCTGTCTCGATGTAGACAGCCTTGCCGTTCTTCATGAGGTTCATCGGGATCATGGAGAACTGAAGTGTAGCACCACCCTGGATGAAGAGAACCTTGTAGTTCTCGGGAATACCCATGAGCTCTCTCAGGTCTTTTTCAGCTGCGTCCAGGATCTCCTGGAATACCTTCGAGCGGTGGCTCATCTCCATGACACACATTCCGCTTCCGCGGTAATTCATCATTTCATCTCTTATCTCTTCAAGAACAGGCTCGGGCATCATTGCAGGACCTGCAGAGAAGTTAAAAGTACGTCCGTATTTCATTTTTTACCTCTTTTATAAATTCTTGGTATTAATAATTTCTCACATGTTTCAATACATTGCAACAATTCTTTTGAAATACAAAGTAAAATCTCATATTTTTTATTGATACATTAAATAT
>CAVHKW010000099.1:0-10467 GCA_963636745.1 uncultured Oscillospiraceae bacterium
AAATCTTTTGAAAAGCTTTCTGGAATATTATCCTGATCACCAGCCGAAAGATGTCATAGTAGACATTGCTTCCGGCGACAGGGAGAAGCTCGTCTTTCTGACGCCGGAATATCTGATGCCGTTTCTCGACTTCATAAAGAACAACAGAAAAGTCTTCGGCATTGTCCTCAATGAAGAAAGAGTCTTTAAACATAACGAGGCCTTCAATGCCCTCTTCAAGTATATCCTTGATCCCGTATGTGCGCTCTTCGACATATCGGAGGGGGAAAGGAGGTACTACGTCCATTTCTTCATTGACGGGATAATGGGAATCATTAAGGAATGGCTTAAAAACGAATGCAGAGAAACACCCGAGGCAGTCGTCAATATAATCATGAAGTGTCTGAGATACCGCGGGCCGTAAGAAAGCTCTCTCGATAAGATACCGCAGCAAGGAAAAACGGACATACGGTAGGCCTTCTCGGTGACGGCATCAACGACATAGCCGCCATGAAAGCGTCGGATATCGGGATATCGGTAGATACAGCGGTGGATGTCGCAAAGGAGTCTGCCGATATCATCCTTCTTGAAAAGGATCTGATGGTTCTTGAGAAAGGCATCGTCGAAGGACGCAAGCCCTATACGAACATGATCAAATACATCAAGATGACCACTTCGGCAACATGCTTTCCGTCTTTGCAGTCTCGATTCTTCTGCCGTTTCTTCCCATGATGAGTCTCCAGCTCATCCTTCTTAACATGATTTACGATTTCAGCTGTACAGCAATCCCTTTGGATAATGTAGACGAAGAGTTCATTCTGAAGCCCCAGGGCTGGGATGCATCCGGTGTCGGCCGTTTCATGATGTGGATAGGTCCCGTGAGCTCCCTCTTCGACTTTCTCACCTTTGCCTTCATGTATTTTGTAATCTGTCCGGCATTCGTCCCGGGAGGTGTCCTCTTCAGTCTATATACAGCGGTTCCATGCTCAAGGCCGTCGAGGCACAATATATCGCCCTCTTCCAGGCAGGATGGTTCATAGAGTCCATGTGGAGCCAGACTATGGTCATACACATGATCCGTAGAGCAAAGCTTCCCTTCCTTCAAAGCCGGGCAAGAGCACCCGTGACAATGCTTGGAAGTATAATAGTCACCATAATTCCATATACACCGGAGGGGAAAGCAATGGGCTTCGTTGCACCTTCCGCCATCTACTTTGCGTACCTCTTGCCGTGTATCCTTCTCTACATGCTCCTCATGACATTCGTAAAGAAGGCATATATACGCCACTATGGCGATCTTCTTTAAGCCTTCCCATACATCGATATATCTCTTCTGCTGCTCTTCAGGAATCTCCATTATATTAATTGTTAAATAATGATTTTCTGTTGTCTTTTCCTTTCTCGGGTGTAGACTGGAAGTTAAGGTTGGAATAACGGTTGCACAGGGCACTTACCTTTTCGGTTCTGTTGTTCACCTCCGCTTATGCGGCTCCAGCCACAAAATAAAAGGAGTTTTCAATGAAAAATCAAAAAACCCAGACTTCTGTGTCTGTCGAGAACATCTATAAGCTCGACGGCAGAGTCCCCTTAGGCAAGGCCATCCCGTTCGGCCTTCAGCATGTCCTGGCCATGTTCGTCTCAAACGTCGCACCGATCATCCTCATTGCAGGGGTTGCCCAGTACAACGGTGCAGCATTCACAGATGTCGACAAGGCTTATCTTATCCAGGCGGCAATGATCATCGCAGGTATCGGAACACTTCTTCAGCTCTATCCGGTACTCCACATCGGTTCAAGGCTCCCTGTCGTCATGGGTGTCAGCTTCACTTTCCTTGCCGCAATGCAGACAATCGCGAAAGTCGACTACGGATATATGGTCGGCGCAGTCATCGTCGGAGGATGTATAGAGGGGTGCCTCGGACTTACGGTAAAATACTGGAGACGCTTCATTGCCCCGATTGTCTCGGCATGCGTCGTAACATCTATCGGCTTCAGCGTACTCAGTGTCGGCATTGATTCATTCTGTTCATCCGCGGCATATCCCGCGGGAGCATGGCAGAACCTTCTTGTTGCAACAATCACTCTCGCGGCATGTCTAATCTTCAATGCTCTCGCGAAAGGCTTCTGGAAGCAGCTCTATGTTCTATTCGGCCTTGTTGTCGGCTACATTATCTCCATTTTCTTCGGCATGGTTGATTTTGCCGAAATCGAAAACACGATAAATGAAATGGGGGTCATATCACTCCCGAGGCTCTTCTATTACACTCCGAAGTTCAGACTCGGTGATATTATCTCGGTTACACTTGTATTTCTTGTCTCTGCAACTGAAACAATAGGCGACACGACTGCGACATGTACGGGAGGACTCGGAAGAGATATCACGAAAAAGGAACTCTCCGGATCTCTATGCTGTGACGGCTTCATCTCTGCAGTATCGGGAGGAGTCTTCGGATGCTCGCCTATCACATCGTTCAGCCAGAACGTCGGTCTCATCGCAATGACAAAGGTAGTCAACCGCTTCACAATCATGTTCGGAGCTATCATCCTGATTATCGCGGGGCTCTTCCCTCCTGTTGGAGCGCTTCTCTCCACACTGCCATCCTGTGTTCTCGGAGGCTGTACAGTCATCATGTTCGGAGCAATCATCGTAAGCGGCATCACCATGATCGCCGACTGCGGATTCGGACAGAGAAACATGCTCATCGCAGCAACAAGTTTCTGTATCGGTATCGGAATAACCGAGGTTCCGGCATTCTTCACCTTTATGCCTCAGACAGTAAAGGACATCTTCCAGAACAACATGGTTGCAGGAGTCTTTGTAGTCGCACTTCTCCTTTCCCTGACACTCCCGAAGGACATGGATAAGAAGAAAGACGCCTCCGTCTGATAATCCCGCGTCCGGCTTCCGAAGAGGTAAATATGTGGAGCCGGACTTCTTCATTAAAATAGTTTTATTTTTTTCGTGGCACATCCCCATACTTCAGAACTTCATTATCGCATCCTTACATAAAAAGAGATGCGGTACGGCCTTATAAAACGAAATCGAGTGAGTTATTCCTGATCCTTTAATATCATATTTGAGCGACACATCAAAGAATAAAGACAGATACAAAGCTGGAGAGATAAGCGCCTCCTACCAGAGTTTCACATTCGGTATATATCCCGAGTACCCCCTGTAATTGTAGAAAAGGATGTTGTCGTCGCCTTTGTCTCCTGCCTTGATAGCTCCGGCGTGGATAATTGGGTAAGTAGTTACATTACCGTCGTTCTCTATTGTCAACTGAAGGTGGAACTCATACCTATCAGAGCTGTGCTTGATGACCGTCCCCTTGATGGAGAGGGTTGAAGAAAGACAATCCCGACTGTCTGTGTTATCTTCGGATGAGCCGCAGCAATCTATCTTGAATGAAAGCCCCTCGATATCGAGCATGTACTTTGTCTCCAGATTTTTCGTCTC
Organism: uncultured Oscillospiraceae bacterium; assembly: GCA_963636745.1. Lineage (GTDB taxonomy): Bacteria > Spirochaetota > Spirochaetia > Sphaerochaetales > Sphaerochaetaceae > Ornithospirochaeta. The sequence goes on from CAVHKW010000099.1 coordinate 3,436, forward strand.
GGAAGTTGTGTTGTTCTTCTTAATTTTTGTGAGAGAGTCGTCGTCAAACTTGATTGTTGTCGTAACCTTTTCAAGATTATATGAGTTACCTTTGATTATGAGTTTGTCCTCGTGCATTCTGAGGTTGGCGAAGAGGTATCTTACTGTGTCATTCGAGCTTTCTGTTATATTGAAGATCGTTTTGACATCCGTCGCCCCGCTCAACAAATCCTTACTCAATTCCGGGTTTATAAGCACCCTCACTATGTTATGAAGGCACCTCACTTCATTCTTGAGGTTAACAACATCACTGTCATAGGTTTCCCTGTCCTCTGTCGCGGAAGGCCAATATATAGCTTTGAGGGTAATGTCTGACGATAGCGGGGTGGAGAAATCATAGCATTCGTTGTCCTTTGTCCACCACATGAAACCTTTCGTTCCACTTTTATCGGGGTTCTTCGGCTCGGTGGCGGTATTTCCTTCTATGACGAACTGCGTCTCGGGTGTATAAGTTCCACCGTCCGAATCGAAGACCACCGTATAGAGATTGGAGTAGACTGCTTTAAGGGTAATATCTTTTGTAACAGGAGTCGAGAAATCGTATTTGACACCGTCCTTCTCCCACTCCTTGAAGACGGCCTTCTCCTTTACGGGGTCCTTCGGCTCCACTGCTCTGCCGCCTCTCTTTACGCTCTGACTCTCTATATCACCAGCACCGGCCGTGTCGAATGTTACGGTGTATAGACGTGAAGAGCTGTCATCACAAGCTGTGAATGCAAATAGAAAGACAACTACAAATATTACTGCTGCAAGTTTCTTCATCGTCACTCCATTAATAGGTTCTCGTGAATCTCACCCCTTCATACTCGAAGACAACTTCATTCGTCCCGTCGGAGAGAGTCGTCGTTGTAGCAGTCAGCGTCGAGTACGTCTTGTCTCCGGCTTTAAGTGTGGCGGTTGTGACCTTTGTTCCCTTGTCTCCCGTAACGATTGTCGCGTCAATAGAGAAGGTCTCTTTCACTGTAGCCCATAACGCCTCGGGATTTGTTGTATATTTGTACTGCAGGGCAAGAAGAAAATTATCTATCTTTATCTTCTCCGTGTTTCCATCCTTACTTGATTTGTTGACGTCTATTTTTATCTGATCAAGACGTATAATAGTATATGAGCCTGTATTATCCTCATAATCGTATTTATCGCCGTTATAAGTGACATAGAGCTTTTCGCTTCCGGGAGCGATTGAGAAGACTGCTGACAGAAGTATCTCTGCTAAATCATGATCTGTTGAAACATCATTCGGGAAGATTTTCGAGAATATGTTTTCTCCGTTATATAACTTGTCGTACTTTGACAGCAGCGTCGGAATCTTGTAGATACACTCAGCAACAAGTATTTTGTTGTAGTAATCCTCATGAGTGAAGTAGCGGGCCTTGAGAACCGTATTTTCCGTAATCTTTGAGGTAAAATCATATTCCACACCGTTCTTCGTCCAGAATCTGAATGTCGGGTTGAGCTCGCTGTCGAGGGGATCGCTGTCGGGTTTACTGACCACTGCTCCGTCACTTGATGCGATACGCTTGACACTTCTCACATCCTCACCGTTATCGGGATCGAATGTGATGGTATAGAAGGTCATCTTCACCGCCCCGCTTCCGCTATCCTGTTCTCCTGAGCCCGTCTTATTCAAAACAAGCGTTGAAACAGTGGACTTATCGGTGGATTCGTTGACCATTGTGAAGACATAATAGAGGCTTCCCGCCAAACACTTGATCTCGATATTACCGCCCTCGTCCATAGTCAGATCAACAGACTTGAGAGTGAGGCTTATCGCAGAAGCATCGAAAAAGTCAACGCCTTTTACAACACTTCCGTTCTCAATCTTTCCCTTACCGAGGTTGACAATAATGGAGAAATCATCGGCTTCGATTTTGGTTGTTCCGTCCTCATAACTTCTATTGAATCTGCCGGCGTTCGTTTCACTCGTTATCTCGTAGTAGAGTATGTTCTCGGGGACATTGAGGCTCTCTCCCGGGATATAGAGTTCATAGTAGGTGCCGTTATTGGGATATCTGAAATTGAGTGTTTCAGGATCCACACCGTTTGACCCTGCAAGAAACAGTTTGATAAGATCAGTGTTCTTAAAACCGGAAGTGGTACCATCGCCCTTTTCAAAGCCGCTCATAGAAGCAAGAATCTCTGCAAATCTCATAACAGAGAGAACTTCTTCTGTGCTGAGTGTTTTGCTTGGTATTGTGTCATAACAGACGGCACGGAGAGTCAAATCAGTTTCGACGGGAAGGGAGAAATCGTAATCCTCCCAATTGTCACCTCTCTTCACCTGCCACTTCTCGATAAGTTTCTCCCCGCATTCCTTTACATCGGGAACGGGAAGAAGATCTTCGTAATCTACCTTTATCCTCTCTCCGATCTGGTTTCCATCCGGATCGAGGAGCGTCACATACTTCGCTTCCCTGTAGTAAGCGTACAGGTTGAACGAAGATGTAACGGGAGTGTTGAAATCATAGGAAGTCTCCCTCGGCCTCTCGGGATCCTTAGCCCACCCTTCGAGGGCGCCCATCGAGGGATCCACGGGAGATGACGAAGGCTTCTCGACCTTGTCGCCTTCACTTACCTCAGCCGTTGAGAAGAGAGATGTGCCGTTAAGGAAATAGACTGTGTAGAGATCATAGTATGTTGCATAGAGGTAGAGATCCCTCTTCACAGGCTGTGAGAAATCATATACAATCTCCGCCCCGCTCTCACTCCTGATAATCCACTCCTTAAACTTACCCTTCTTCGCCTCTACAGGAGCCGACGGGTTCTTGTAAGGCTTAACAACTGTCTTACCGTCGTAGACATCCTGAGTAAATGTTGTCCCGTAGCTGTCGTCGAAGATAACCTCATGGACAGACGCGCTGTCATCACATCCAGTTATAAGGAGCAGAATAAGGAAAAACAGGGGAATTATTCTTTTCATCAGCCAACCTCAAATAGTCACTCGAAAAAGATAGTTATTTGATAACCCCATGTCAACAAAGATATATGTTCTTTATGAGGCTTTTCCCGAGCTTTGTGCTAAAAACCTTTCCGAGAAACTTCTCGATGTTTTCCCTCGAGTAGCCGTTTTCTCCGGCATTGACGAGATAATCAGCCTCAAGAAGGATCTGATGGTCGATTGATGTGACATCCGTATATGTATGGTGGTGGGCACAGAGCCACGATATCCTCTCCACATCCTCCGGAGGGACGGCGGTATCGGCAAAGAACTCTTCAATAAGATGAGGGCTCTCCTCTTCCTGGTGTTTCCCGTCGGTGTTGCCGTACTTCTCCATACACAGGGGGCACGAAATGTCGTGGACAATCGCCGTCATCTCCAGCACTTCTCTCGTGTGGTCATCAAGTCCCTCCGACTCAGCTATTGCGCGAGTGAATGACCATACTTTCAAAAAATGGTTGATCCCTTCCAGATTCCCCGAGAGATATTGTGTCATCTTTTCAAGAATCTTCTCTGTCATCTATATTACTCCTTCAATTTCAAGTAGTCTTTTCTTTCTCCAGGTTCCTCCGGCATAACCCGTAAGAGCGCCTCCTTCTCCGATTACACGGTGACAGGGGACGATTATCGCAGCCGGGTTATGGGCGACAGCGCCACCGACTGCCTGAGATGACATCTTCCCCTCTCCTTTCAACAGGTCGGCTATTTCACCGTAGGTCCGCGTCTCACCGTACGGGATATCGAGCAGAATCCGCCACACTCTTCTTCTGAAATCACTTCCGGATAATTTAAGAGGGGGAGTAAAATCAGGTTTTCCTCCCGAGAAATATTCATCAAGCCAGCACTTAGCCAGGATAATAGGCTCAGTCTCTTCTTCTATTCCATCATCCTCCGGATAGTACTTACTCCCCTCGAACCAAAGCCCCGTAAGGCTTTCTTCATCGGATGTGAGCAGTATCCTCCCGAGAGGAGAATCGTAGTATTTTCTAAAAGAGTTTTCCGACTTCATAGATCAAAACAGGAACAAAAGGCGCCAGTAGAAACGACGCAACCTTTATATGTGTAATATTGAGTAGGTTTAGTGATATCGCAACAACAAGAAGAGATCCCACCTGGGACATCTGACTGAGTACGGTTTCATTCACGATAGATGCAATGAATCCCGAGCCGAGAGTAAGGAGAGCTTCATAAATAAAGCATACAATACCGGCAAAAGCACATCCCGGCCCCTTCGTCGTCGCCATGAGAAAGACAATGAGTATGTCGATGAATGATTTAGCAAGGTATGTGTTATAAGTCCCCTTTGTTCCGCTCTCTATCGCACCCACTATGGCCATTGCACCTACACAGACAAAGAGAGATGCAGAAACAAAGCCGTCTGCGAAGTTGTTGTCCCTGCTTGACACTTTCCTCTCGATAAAAGAGCCGAATCTGTTGAGATGACCGTCGAAATCGAGAGCCTCTCCTATAATCACACCAAGTGCAACCGAGACTGTCAGAACAAGAAGATCGGTATCGGAGGAAAAGCCTATGGCCCCCGAGTAAAGGACACAGAGACCGAGCCCTGTCATAAGAGAGTCTTTGATCCTTTCGGGCATACCTTTCTTAATCAAAGCTCCAAGTATTCCCGCGGCAAATATCCCGATACCGTTTATTGCTGCACCCATTATCGTCATAGTTGAGAATGCTATTACTTATCGTGCTATTCATTCAAGAAGAGAGGAGACAAAATCACTTACGCCGACATTCGACCCGTCAAACCGCTCGACAGGCATTATGAGAAGCGTATCGCCCTCCTTGAGATTCTTGATAGCATCGACTATCACCTCATCCGAGACATAACCGCGGTGGCAGATATATGAGTATTCATAGTCTTTGGCAAGGTATTGCCTCGAGGCGATCCTGAAGGAATCGCTTATCATGACAAGTGTCTTTCCGTTTTTGTTCGTGCTGCTGTATTTCTCCACCCAGCCGTCGGCATAGAGTTCAACGCTGTATGTCACATCGCTCTTATAATCCACATTATATGCGTCATACTCCGCCCCGTAACCGCACATACTCGTCAAGTCGCCGCCGTATTGGTTATATGTTGAAACATTCACATCGTCGATCGAGATATAAGGATAACCGAGCTCTCTATATATCGCCATCACACCCGTAAATGCTCCGGCGTTATTCCAATGAGTATCCTCTTTGTAATACGGTGCGTACTTTCCCTTGATGGTGAGCATGTCATCAAGGAGATATAAATAGTGTATGCTGCTGTGCTCCTTTATGTAGTCTGCCAGAACCTCCTCCCGCTTATACTCCGTCCTTACATTGTATGTAGGCATATATTCAGGAAAGACCTGCTCCTTATTTGGAGGGACAGCATATATGAGATCTATGCCTCTTTTTAGACATTTCTCATTGAGGCTCTCGAATGTGCCCAAAACACTTTCCATCTCTTCATCCGTCATGATATTGGTGCCTTCATAATATCCTATGCTGTTGTCACCCGAGTAGAAGAGCCAGTCATCAGTGCCGTAGATGGCGCCGTTTTCGATCATAGGAGCGAGGTACTCCTCCCCCTCGAACCACCCCGGCGTAAAAAGAGGAGAGAGAAACGGCCTTATTTCGTTGACATAAGTATCCTTCGCTTTACTGTTAAGTAGGTTGTAGCTTTCAATCATGACACTCCTATAGGGAGTATGGTCTTTGTACCAGAGTTCGAAGAGAGGAATAAAGCCCGACTTAGGAGAAGGAAAAGAATTGAGCGTCCTTTTCTCTTCAAGGCTGCTGTCACTCTCTCTACCGATTGTTATCCAAAGCAGAGTCGGGAGGACAAGGACCATTAGAAAAAGTGTTATGTAAATGTATGTAAGAATTTTATTTTTCATATAACTCCTAGAAAGTCGCATAGATCGAGGGATTGTATGAGCCGTTGACAAGCATGAATATGGATAGGATGAGGACCAGAAGCGATAAAACGACTCTCGCCCCCCTCATAATTTCACTCTTCTCATGACGCTCTTTGAAGCCGATGAGCAATCTTTGAATCCAACCCGAGAGAAGAAAGCCGAAGAATGTAGCAAAGAGGACATTCATATTGAAATATCCCAGAATGGAGATATCCCCGGTGCTACTTCTATAGACGAAGAGATATTTGAAATACCTGAGAGCTTCAAATAGATCGGGAGACCTGAAGAACACCCAGCCGACCATTACGACAAGCATCGTATATATCCAATTCAATATCTTTACGGGATTCTTCTTCAACCACGCCGAGAGAAAGAGTCTCTCCAGGATGCTGAAGAAGGCATAATAGAGTCCCCATGCTATGTAGTTCAGCCCGGCGCCGTGCCATATGCCGGTGAGGAGAAAGACGACGAGAAGATTGAACAGCGTACGCTTCATCCCTTTTCGGTTTCCTCCAAGAGGAATGTACACATAGTCTTTGAACCACATTGAAAGCGATATGTGCCACCTCCTCCAGAATTCCTGAATTGAGAGCGATGTATAAGGATAGTTGAAGTTTTCTACAACCGAGAAGCCGAATACCGCTCCAAGACCCACAGCCATATCGGAATAGCCGGAGAAATCGTAGTAAATCTGAAGCGTATAGAAAAGAAGAGCTATCCAGAGCGCCAATGTCCCTGTTTCCTTGGCGTCAAGGAGCCACACCTGGTTTACAACAGAGGAGAGCGTGTTTGCGATAAGAACCTTCTTCCCCAGTCCCAGGGAGAATCTCGTGAGGCCGTATAATACTCTCTCCGACGAAACGGAAGGGCTCTCCAATTGTTTCCGGACAGCCGAGTACTTCATTATCGGGCCCTGAACCAATTTGAAGAAAAGGAGATTGTAGAGAGCAAAGCATATGAAGTTTCTCTCCACGGGGATCTCCTTCTTATATACATCCGTCACGTATGATATGCACCCGAAAGATACGAAAGACAAAGCCAGAAGCATCCCTCCGGATCCGCCGCCATATCGAAGAAGGTCGAGAATAAGAGATTTAATCGATGCAGCTCCTTTCAGGATATGCCAGAGGGAACGGGCCATCTCGAGATACTTATGAT
>CAVHKW010000100.1:0-20500 GCA_963636745.1 uncultured Oscillospiraceae bacterium
ATTGTCTAGTTTGAAGGGAGATTATCCCAGACTTATCGATGAATGGCAGAACGTGCCGGATCTCTGGAATGCAGCAAGGACGGTAATAGACTCAAGTGATGAGAAATTCGGACTTTTTATCTTCTCCGGAAGTTCAACGCCGGCTGACAGGAATGAAATATATCATTCTGGAGCAGGCAGATTTGTAACGCTTAATATGAATCCTATGAGCCTTTATGAATCACGTGAATCATTAGGAGCGGTGTCGCTTTCCGGACTGTTTGAAGAGCCTCTGAAACCTATATTTTTCATCAATGAGAACTACTTTTTACAAGATACGGCGTTCTACATCTGTAGAGGAGGCTGGCCTCTTTCCGTACTAGGCGGACGTGATAAAGCATTGAAGATTACCTCAGCTTATTATTCGACGCTCTTTGAATTTGAAAACAGCAAAAATAATAAATTCAGGAATAAGAAGAAAGAAATCCTGTTGATTATTTTGAAAAGTTATGCACGCAATATTTCTACAGAAGCAAGGAGAAAAGTCATACTTGACGATGTGAGTGTACATGATGACAGAAATCTTGATGAGGATACTTTTGAGGAGTATATTGCAGCTCTTCGTGATCTTTACATCATAAGGGATGTAGAAGCATGGAACCCAAACTTCAGGAGCAAGACGGCTATTATAACATCTCCCACGCGGCATTTTGTTGATACGTCAATTGCTGCGGGGGCGTTGAATATCTCACCAGACGATCTCATGAATGATCCAAGAACTTTTGGGATGTTTTTTGAAGATTTTGCAGTTAATCAGCTCAGAATTTACGCAGAGACTCTTGATGGTGAGATACGCCACTATAGAGATAGTAAGGGGTTGGAATGTGATGCTGTTGTGCATCTCAAAGATGGCAGGTATGCGCTTGTTGAAGTAAAACTTGGAGGGGAACAGCTGATTAGAGATGGTATCGCTACATTGAAATTGCTCAAAAACAAAATCAAAACTGATAACCTTCATGAGCCTTCTTTCTCGATGATTATTACAGCATGCGGCAATGCATATACGACAGATGAAGGAATACATGTGGTGCCGATTAATTTGCTGAAAGATTAGAGACGAGCCTCATTCTATAATGCTTGAAAAGATGCTTGTCGATATGGTGGCAGATAAGTTGATAGCCTCTACTTTCAGCAAAGCCGAATTACCGTCTGTCTTGGAGCAGGTGCAAAGCAGGTACATTATAGACAAAGTGAGGATGCTGCGATATGCCCGGAGACGCAACAGAAAAGAAGTAATATTGGGATATCTGGAGTTTCATTTACAGACTTAGTCTGCTCAGCGTGAACTTCCATGCCGGGATGACTATAATTTCCTTGTCTTCTATTGTTATTTCGTCTGATGTGGAAGATGTGACAATATATCCCTTCTTGAGACCTGTCTCATCCATTGCTGAAACAAGTCCTCTAATCTCCCTCTCCTTAGCATTCTCCCAGTCATCTGTTACCTGAAGAAGCATGCGGGGTGTTTTCTCGTCATCGTAGACAATGAAATCGCACTCTGTATTATTCTTTGCCCTGAAGTATCCTATATTCAACGCTGTTCTCCGTCTCAGCTCCATTAAGATTATATGCTCGAGAATGATTCCCGTCCCTTTTTCGTACTCTCTGAAAAGCACTGCCATTTGATGATCAATTACGTACATCTTTTTGTCATTTCTTTCTACTTGTTTCTCCGTACCGTAAATTGGAACGTTAATCATGAATGAGGAAGTGGTTATCATATCGAGGTATGATGAAATGAGTTCAATTGATGTGGGGTACCCCATGCTGTTCATCACGGCAACGAGCCTCCGCACAGTATATGGTGAGCCCGAGTTCTTCAGCATCCGCTTGAGGAGAGCTTTCATCAAGGCGCCTCTCGATACATCATATCTTTCAATAAGGTCTCTTGAGAAAACGGTGTCGAAGTATGATAAGAGAGTCAGCTTTTTTATTTCGTTGTCGCCGTTGTCATAAAGAGCCGGGTAAGAGCTTCTGTTCATGTATTCTGCAAACCAGTGTATGAGCAGAGCCTGATCCTGAAAGCTGAATGTATTATCTTTTTCGTCATATGTGACTTTGTTGAAAGAGAGGAATTCTCTAAATGAAAGTGGATAGAATTTCCATGAAAGGCTTCTTCCTCTGAGTTCGGTTGCAATTTCACTCGAGAGATATTTTGCACTGGAGCCGGTAATGAAAACATGCGAGAGGGGATAAGATTCCATGAGATAACTGACACCGCCTCCCCAGGATTTAACAGCTTCTATCTCGTCGAGAAAGAAATAGACTTCCTCGTTCTTGTATTCAGGATAAAGCGAGAAGTATGCATCGGTAATGAGTGAGAAGGGGAAAGACATATCATCAGAGGTGAAGAAACTCAGATAGCAGATTTTCTTCTCGTCCAGACCGTTCTCAATAAGTCTTCTGGCATAAGTCTTAAGATATGAAGTTTTTCCTGTTCTCCGTCCGCCGACAATACATGTCGCCATTCCTCTGACTTCTTTGATGTGGAAGTCCCTGTCGAAGAAATAATGAGATGTGATAAGTCTTCTATCCGAAAGTATTTTTTTCCGCATCTCTTCAATATTCATTTTCAGTTCCTCCACCTTATGTTAGTCTGGTTTATCAATTTTGTCCAATATTTGACAGTGGAACTTTATCAAAAATATAAGATATTGATAAAGTAAAATTATCAAATTTCAACTCTGTGATTAAAAGGGATTCAAGAGGAATATTAATTGAATTGGATTTGCGTTATGGGTGGATTTCCTCCTCCCTGCCTGCCGGCCGTCAACGGGCGATGGTTGTTTGATATACCATCGTTCTTTGGAGATTCAGGAAAGCCCCCCGTCATTTCTCCGCTAAGCTTTTCAAAGAAGAACTTGATATCCCTTCATATATTGTCTAATGTTATGGCAGACTCTTTGACTGAAGAATCGGGTGAAAGATATGACTTTGAATGAACTTAAGGTTGGCGAAAGTGCCAGGGTGGTTTCCGTTGATGCAGAAAAGGCATTGAGGCATCATTTTCTCGATATGGGCCTTACCCCGGGTACTGTGTTGACTCTTGTAAAGGTTGCTCCGATGGGAGACCCCATCGAGCTCAATGTGCGCGGCTATGAGCTTACACTCAGAATAGAGGATGCGAAGAGAATAACTGTGGAGACTGCGGCCGGAACGCGTGAGGGTGATAAAGCGGGCTTTGAGACAGAATTCGACGAGCATCCCCATATAGGTGAAAGCGGAATCTATCATAACAGTGACGAAAAGATTGTTATTCCGAAGGAGAGGGAAGTCGTCTTTGCCCTGGCCGGTAACCAGAACTGCGGTAAGACCACGCTTTTCAACCAGCTTACGGGCTCCAACCAGCATGTCGGAAACTTCCCGGGTGTTACAGTTGACAGAAAAGACGGCAGAATAAGGGGAGAGAACGCAACGGTTGTGGATCTTCCCGGCATATATTCCCTTTCCCCGTTCACAAACGAGGAGATTGTGACAAGGGATTTCCTCCTTAAGGACAAACCGGACGGCATTATCAACATAATTGATGCAACAAACATAGAGAGGAATCTCTACCTCACACTCCAGCTTCTTGAACTGGACATTCCTCTTGTCATCGCCCTCAACATGATGGATGAAGTCAGGGAGAACGGGGGAACAATCAACGTAAACAGGCTTGAGTCACTTCTCGGTGTCCCCGTAATTCCTATATCCGCCTCGAAGGATGAGGGTGTTGATGAGCTTATCGCACACGCAATACACGTGGCCCGCTATAAAGAGGGGCCGGGAATGCAGGATTTCTGCCACGCGGACGGCAAAAAGGAGGAAGTTGCAGTCCACAGATCGTTACACGCAATCATGCACCTCATCGAAGACCACGCTGAAAGAGCTGATATCCCCCTGAGGTTTGCAGCATCCAAGCTCATCGAGGATGATCAGCCGATACTTGACTCTCTGCTTCTTGATGAAAACGAGAAGGAGACTCTTGATCATATAATCAAGCAGCTTGAGAGTGAGTCGGGAACTGACCGCGAGGCCGCCCTTGCCGATACAAGGTTCTCGTTCATTGAAGGGGTATGCGCCGTGACTGTTGTAAAGCCGAAGGAGTCGAAGGCCCGGCTTAGATCCATCAAGGCTGACAGAATCCTTACGGGAAGATACACGGCAATCCCTGCATTCCTTCTCATCATGGCCGCGATATTCTACATAACATTCGGCCCCGTGGGGACATGGTGCAGCGACGCCCTGGAATATTTAATCGGAATCATTACAAATCTTACTTCTTCCGCATTGACCGCACTTGAGATAAATCCGGTAGTCCGGTCTCTTGTAATCAACGGTATATTTACCGGTGTCGGAAGTGTTTTGAGCTTCCTTCCCGTAATCCTTATTCTCTTCTTCTTTCTTTCAATACTCGAGGATTCGGGTTATATGGCGAGAATCTCGTTCGTTATGGACAAGGCCCTGAGAAGGCTCGGTCTTTCCGGAAGGAGCTTTGTCCCCATGCTTATCGGGTTCGGATGTTCGGTTCCGGCCATTATGGCTACAAGGACGCTCTCGTCCGAGAGAGACAGGAAGATGACGATACTTCTTGTGCCGTTTGCCTCGTGCTCGGCTAAACTTCCGATCTATGCCCTCTTTACGGCAGCCTTTTTCGCAAGGCACCGTGCTTTGGTCATAATCGGACTGTACCTTCTTGGAATCATAGTCGGAATAATCACGGCACTTATTCTGAAGAAGTTCGGCTTCAAAGGAAATCCTGTTCCCTTTGTTCTTGAACTTCCCAACTACAGAATGCCCACTCCGAAGTCGGTACTCGAACTCATGTGGCAGAAGACAAAGGACTTTGTTACAAAGGCTTTCACAGTTATATTCCTTGCCTCGATAATCATCTGGGCGCTCGAGACGTTCGACTGGAGACTCAACGTGGTGACAAATCCCGAGGAGAGCCTTCTTGCCCTTATAGGTTCTTTTACAGCACCTGTCTTCAAACCTCTCGGATTCGGTGACTGGAGGATTTCAACTGCGCTTATTACAGGTTTCACGGCAAAGGAAAGCGTTGTATCGACACTCACGATACTCCTTGGCGGCACAACAGAAGCTCTCAAGAGTCTTTTTACTCCGCTCTCGGCCTTCGTATTTCTTGTCTTTACGCTTCTGTACACGCCGTGTGTCGCGGCAATCGCCACAGTAAAGAGAGAGCTTGGAAGAGGATGGGCTCTGGGTGTTGTTGCTCTTCAATGTTTCATAGCCTGGATTACGGCATGGCTTATCAATCTCGCGGGAATGCTGATTTTCTAACAGCTGTCCCTTCCTTGATTGTATCGGGGGACGGCAGCATAAATGATGCTGAAAGAATAGCGTAAAAAAAACATCAAACACGACGTAATGCCTGTTCTGCGCTTCATTTTACAAATAATCTGGCATTTGAACTCATGTAAAGTCAAGCATTGAATTGATTTGCTTTTTTTTGAATAAAAATCTATGAAATTACAAATGTTTATTAGTAAAATTTAGGAAAAGTGATAAAATATAAAATTGTAGCGATTTTAAATCATTATCCAGGTACATATAGTAAAGTAAGGGAGAGAGAGTAGATGAACAGGGACAAGAATGGCGCCAGAATCCTTGCTGTTGCAGGTAAGGGCGGTGTCGGTAAGACTTCTCTTGCAGCAGTCATGGTCAAGCTTCTCGTAAAGACCTATCCCGATAAGCGTATTCTCGCCATAGACGCAGACCCCGCTGTCGGATTGTCCACGGCATTGGGAGTGGACGTGAAACTCACGATTGATGATATCAGGAAAGAGGTTATTCTAAATGCCGAGGACGGCAATGCTAAGGCTGCGATTGAACTTCTGGGAGAGGCGAGGTCCCGTATTTTCGATGCTCTTGTCGAGAAGGACGGCTTTTCTTTCATCGCAATCGGAAGGCCGGAGGCTGCAGGCTGCTATTGCAGGATAAACAGCTATCTCAAGGAAGTCATATCGCTTCTTGCGGAAAACTATGATTATATAGTCATCGACGGCGAGGCCGGGATCGAGCAGATCAACCGTCGTGTCATGGAAAAGGTGACCCACCTTATTCTTGTTACGGATTCCTCGAAGAAAGGTACACAGGTTGTAAGAACCATCAAAGATGTGGCGGATGAACTTGTGATGTACGACAAGGTCGGTGTAATTGCAAACCGTCTTCCTAATCTTGATGTAAAGAAGTATATGGATGTCGGCGGGATTCCGGTACTCTCATATATATTATCGGATGCCCAGCTCTCGGAGTTCGATCTCATGGGAAAGAGCGTATTTTATCTTAGTGATGATGCATCTATTGTCAAAGGAGCGAGGGAAGCTCTTATCAATATAGGAATCTTGGAAGCATAACGGAGGAAGGTTTGAAAGATTTAAAACACTTGTATTATTTTGAGAAGTTATTGGATGAAGCCAATAACAGCCTTGTCAGAAAGGCGGAGGAGGACGGCCTTAAGTGTATTGCAACCACCTGCGAGAATGTCCCTGAGCCGCTCTTGAATCTTCCCGGTGTTTTCTCCGTAAGACTGCGTGCTCCGCGTACCGGTTCTATGGATATGGCAACCTACTACATGACAAGTTTCCTATGCGAATACACAAGGGCCCTACTCGAGAGAGCAATTGAAGGCGGATACAATTTTGTCGATGGTATTGTATCCCCGGACGGCTGCAGCATGATGAACCGCTGTGTGGAGAATATGGAACTTCTGAAGACAATGGGAGATGGCAAGAAAGGCTTTTTCTGGGAGTACATGGAGATCCCGCAGAAGAACGATGAGAACGCATTGGAGATGTATACCCTCCAGTGTCGTAATCATATATTGAAGCCCCTCTCTGAAAACTACGGGATCGATACATCCGAGGAAGCTATAAGAAAGGCTGTTGCCGAGCATAACGAAATATGCCGCTTAATCCGAGAGATCGGAGATTTCCGCAAGGAAGAGAGACCGAGAATTACAGGATACGAGTATCATATTATTACGCTCGTCAGCTATGTGGCGCCGAAGTATCTTATTATCGATAAACTCCGTGAAACGCTCGAGGAGATAAAGACGAGGGAACCGGATGAGAAAGACAGATACCGCGCGCGTGTCGTCTTCGTGGGCTCCGAAGTGGATGATGTCGATGTAATCAAACTGGTCGAGGAATCGGGTGCATATGTATGTGCCGACCGTTTCTGTTACGGATCTCTCCCCGGGCGTGACGAGATTATCCTGAACGACGGGGAAGACGTTGTGAAGCAGATCTGCCGTCAGGTGCAGGAAAGAGCACAGTGTCCGCGCTATTGGGATATGGCGAAGATGACTGGACGCCGCGATTATGTTGCATCTCTTGCTAAAGAATACGGAGCTGATGGAATCATCTACGAACAGATGAAATTCTGCGATCCGTGGGCTTATGAGAGAATGATAGGAACTATAGTGCTCCGTGACGAGCACGGCTATCCTGTTCTTGCAGTCGACAGACCGTACACAATCGGCTCCTCCGGCCAGATGAGAACCCGTGTCCAGGCATTCGTCGAGAGTATTGAGATCAAGAAGATCCAGGGAGGTAAGAAATAATGGCAAAGGAAATAGGTGCAGAGGCACTTGGAAGATTTTTTACCGATGGAAAAGTAAGAAAAAGACGTGAGTGGCGCGGCTTCAGGGATACTTTCTACGACTATACGCGCTGGTTATACATAATGAAGCAGCTGGCGGGCTTTATACTAAAACCCAGAAATATAAAGGCAATGTTCCGCTACCGCTGGATGGCGAACTACCTTGCGGTACCTATGATGGTCGATAAGCATACACAGGGCCTACGCGGACCGTATCTGAGAATGGCGCACCTCGAGCAGGATCTTGTTGTTTATGATGTTGCAAAGCTCCTGGATAATCTTTTCCGCGGTGACAGACGTATCGGGAACGACGAGAAGTTCTCGAAGAAGGTTGTTCTTGTCGACGAGAACGAAATGACTGCCGTAATGATGGGTTTCCCGACACTTAAGGGGCTCTCGCGTGAGACACCCTCGACCTATGTCCCCGTCCTTTTGAATCAGACGGCGGCACTTCATTATATCGACGTGGCACAGGAGTTCGGACTTGCGGGAGACGTATGTCCGATGCCGGAAGCGGAACTCGGAGTTTCGATTGACGATGATGCACCCGTCCTCGGTGCATGTGCCGTTCAATGCAACACAACCTGTGACGGCTCTCTTCTGGGTAACGGCGGCATAGCAAAGAGACTCGAGCTCGAGGACGGTATTCCGATCTTCCAGCTTGCATCCCCCTTGAGGCACAGAGAGGACGATGTTCAGGAATATGCTGCCCAGGAGATCAGAAACTGTATCGCCTTCATTGAAGAAAAGACCGGCGAGAAATGGGACTGGAAATACTATTTCGAGTGTGCAAAGCGTGTAAACGAGTCAACAAGGCATCGTATGGAGTGGCTCGATATGAACAAGACCGACTATCCGCAGGTTTTCGGCTCCAACCTTGCACTCTATACAGAGACCAACTACATGGCGGTATGCGGCAAGGTCCCGGCATTCGTTACAGTTGACCGTAAGCTCACGGCTCTTGCCGAGAAGGCATATAAAGAGAAGAAGATGATGGCGCGAGAATACCGCCATCGTGCGATCGTATGGGGTGTTCAGTCCCACTTCTACATGGACTTCCTCCTCTGGATATTGAACTGCTGGGGAATCGTTCCTCTTACCGATATGCTTTCAATGGTCAATACCGATATGATTGCCGAGGAAGACACCCCGGAGAACCGTGAAAAGGCTTATTATGATATGGCATGGCTCACGGAGAACATGATCATGAGAAACCGCACCCACGGAGGATACAAGGTACTCCTTGACGAATTATGGGAGTATTGCGAAGAGTTCAATGCCGATATGGTAATCCTGTGGGAGCATATGTCATGCAAGGCCCTCGTCGGCATGCACGGTCAGTTCGAGGAGAAAGCAAGGGAGAAGGGCATCCACCTCGTGTGGGTGACACATGATCTCTTCGACCCGAGAATCGTTTCGCGTCAGGGTGTCAGAGACCAGATTAACCGTTATATGAGAACTGTATTCAATGAAGAGCCGCTCGATCCGTCATTGGAAGTACTTCACGACGAGCATTCATGGTAAAGGAGAAGAAAGATGAAATATTATGGCGGATGTGATTCCGGTTCAACTTATACAAAGTGTGTAATCATCGACGAGACGGGAAAAATGGTGGCTGATGTCACACTCAGAAGCCGTATAAACGCGGTCTTGTCGTGTGAGGAGTCTATCGAGAAGGCTGTTGCTCAGGTACCTGAATTGAAGAGTAAGGATGATCTGGCGTACCTGGTCGGTACGGGCTACGGACGAAACAAGGTCCCTTCGGCCGATGAAAACATCTCCGAGATCTCCTGTCACGCAATGGGTGTCCATGTAGCTGACCCCACTGTCAAAGCCATCATCGACATCGGGGGGCAGGACGTGAAGGGTATCGCCGTCGATAAGGACGGAACTGTCCTCAATTTTGCCATGAATGACAAGTGTGCGGCGGGAACTGGAAGGTTCTTCGAGGCAATGGCAAAGGCATTCGAAATGGATTTGTCGGATTTTTCAAAGCTCTCTCTCAAGGCTAAGAACGTAATTCCTATCACATCGCAGTGCACTGTCTTTGCAGAGTCGGAGGTTATTTCGCTTGTCGGCGAAGGTAAGCCCATGGATGAGATTGCGGCGGGAATCGAGCTCTCTGTTGCAAAGAGATGCTTTGTTATGGCAAAGAAGGCGGGAGCCGTGGACTCAATAACGCTCACGGGCGGATGCGCGAAGAATGACGGCCTGAAGAAAGCAATTGAAAAGGTATTGAAGTTGAAAGTAATCGAACTCCCCGTTGATCCCCAGCTCATGGGAGCACTGGGCGCTGCCGAGTTTGCACGTCAGAAGGGTAAAGCAAGGGAGGCGAGGGGTTAATATGGCACTCTTTCTTCATATATTACTGATCATCCTCATTGTTCTTGCTGCACTCTTTGTTTTGAGCTTCATCGTCTATTTTTTCAATCTCGATATGAAACTTACATCTAAAATAGAGCCGTTGATGACAAAGCATTACGATAAGATCGACAGAGACACGCATCTATGAAACTTTACGACGAGATCATCTCTGATACCCTGAAATCTATTGCCGGAGCGGAGTGTAAAGAACTCCCTCCCGGGAAAGAGTGGAAGGACGAGGGTAAATCGATGATGATCCTTTCTTCCGATATGGCATACGAGCTCGGGGGAGGAACTCTTCCCGCCCTCGGAAACACTCTCATTACAACGGAGAGCGCGCTTGTCCCCGACGACGGGATTACGCTTATCGGAAAGGACCTCGGGGAGATCAAAAGCGACACCCCCTATGCTAGAATTGCTCTTATCAGGGTAGACGGGGACTCAATCGGAACGGGAGATAAGCTCTACAATACTATCCAGAGCATAGGGTATTTCCGTTATCACATCTATCCGAGTGGCTTCATGCTCCGCGTCTCCTCATCGCGTGAGAGGGAGAGTGTAAGGGTCGGGAAAGACGCGTTGAAAGAGGGACTCGATTTTGCATCTGTGGGTGCTGTTATGCTTGATGCACTACATAAGCATAAGAGCGTCGAGAAAGCCAGGATCATCTTCATTACAGATCCATCTTTTGATTATGATGCGCTCAAGAAGGGGATGGAAAAGACACATGAGATCACCCGGGCTATCGACCACATGCTCAAGGACGTAAACATGGACTGCTCGTCATGCGGACTCGAGGAAATATGCAGTGAGGTTGAAGAGCTCAGAGAAATGCATTTCGGCATAAGTGAAGGGCGCACATAGGTAGACAAAAGGGTATGTGTGTGGTGACAATATAAGATAATAAGGAGAAAAGGAAGGTATAGACATGGACATGGATAAGTACAACGAATGGCCTGCGAATCACAAGGGTGATAAAAATCCAAGCCCGAAGATCATCGCTTTGGGAAAACGCATCACAGATGTCGCAGCTCATATGATCGGCGGTGTTACTGCAGAGGATCCGGAATACTGGGGACTTGCGGAGATCATTACGGAGGAAATGGCGGAGGTCGGCCTCACAATGAAGAAGCGTGTGCACTACACGTTCGACCAGCTCTGCGAGATGAACAAGGACAAGGTTGCGGAAAAAGGAAGAGACGGCTTCCAGAAGCTGTTGGACGAGATGTCTTATGTCGGCCTTCTTGAATATGATTACGGCTACCATTATGACCACAACGGTCGTACGGCACCACCGTCGGAAAGACGCTATACTCTCCCGATGTTTGTACCGGGCTCTGCCGAACTCTTCAACATGGAAGAGGTTCCCGGCGATTTGAACAAGAACCCGAGACTTGAGGAGCATCCCGATGTCGCTTCATTCTTCGAACGTATGACATATATTCCTCTCGAGGGTATTACACAGATGGTACCTCCCGGAGGAGCAGGGGTTGGTATGCACGTCATCCCGGTCGAGAAGTCAATCTCCATGACAAGTGAAGCAGTCGACTTCGAAAAGCTCTCCTACTGGCTTTCTAAGTACGAGGGACACATAGGTGTCGGACGCTGCTCATGCCGTGCTTCGCGTAAGGCCATAGGCGAGGGTGTTGCAGATGATGACGCTGAATGGTGTATAGGAGTCGGAGACTTTGCCGACTACTGCCGTGAAACGGGAAAAGGCCACGACATCACGAAAGAGGAGGCTCTTGCCATCCTCAAGAAGGCTGAGGACAACGGCTTTGTCCACCAGATCACGAACATCGACGGCGAGAACAAGATATTCGGTATCTGTAACTGTAACGTGAATATTTGTAATGCTCTTCGTACATCCCAGCTCTTCAATACACCCAATATGTCACGAAGCGCCTATGTTGCACATGTCGACAAGGACAAGTGTGTAGCATGCGGACGCTGTGTCGAGTACTGCCCGGCAGGTGCTACAAGACTTGGTCAGAAACTATGCAAGGCAGACGGAAGCGAGGTCAAGTACCCCAGGCAGGTACTACCCGACAAGATAAAGTGGGGTAAGGAATACTACGACTATGACTACAGGGACAACAACCGTATAAACACACATAAGACGGGAACATCTCCGTGTAAGACGGCATGCCCGGCACACATCGCAGTACAGGGATACCTCAAGAAGGCTGCACAGGGTAAGTATGACGAGGCTCTTGCTTTGATCAAGAAGCAGAACCCATTCCCTGCAGTATGCGGAAGAGTATGTAACAGACGCTGTGAAGATGCATGTACAAGAGGAACGATCGATGATCCTGTCGCAATCGATGCAGTCAAGAGGTTCATCGCAGAGCGCGACCTCCATGCCGATACAAGATATGTTCCGCCTGTTGTTGTTGCCGGAAGTATTCACAAGAACGGATGGGACGAGAAGATCGCCATCATCGGAGCGGGACCTGCGGGACTCTCATGTGCATACTACCTTGCCGAGAGAGGCTACAAGCCGACTGTATTCGAAAAGAACGAGTTTGCAGGCGGTATGCTCCGCTACGGTATTCCGTCCTACAAGCTCGAGAAGGATGTAATCGAGGCCGAGATCGATGTAATCAGAGCACTCGGCGTCGAGATAAAGACGGGAGTCGAAGTCGGTAAGGATGTAACACTCTCCGAACTCCGTTCTCAGGGCTACAAGGCCTTCTATATCGCAATCGGATGCTCCGGCGGGCGTCTCCCGGGAGTTAAGGGCGACAATGCCGAGGGGACGTTCACAGCTATCGACTACCTCAGAGAAGCTAACTGCGGCGGTAAGGAATACAGAGGTCGAGTCGTTGTAGTCGGCGGCGGAAACGTCTCAATGGATGCTTCCCGTGTCAGCATGAGAAACGGCGCTTCCTCGGTTATGCAACTCTGCCTCGAAAGCGACAGTGAGATGCCGGCATCGAGAGAAGAAATATTGGAAGCTGAAGAAGACGGCGTTGTCATCAAGTGCGGCTGGGGCCCGAAAGAGGTTCTCGTCAAGGACGGAAAGGTGAGCGGTATCGTATTCAAGAGATGTCTCTCCGTATTTGAAGAAGTCGACGGGAAAAAGAAGTTTGCTCCGAAATACGACGAGAACGATACTATCACAATCGAGTGTGACCGCGTTATCTTCGGTATCGGGCAGAGAACACAGTGGGGAGATCTCCTCAAGGACGAGAAGGTTGAATTCAAGGGACCGGCTCTTATGGCAGACGGCCTGACATACCAGGTGAAGGGTGCACCGGATCTCTTCATCGGCGGTGATGTCATGACAGGACCAAAGTTCGCAATCGACGCTATCGCAGCAGGCCACTGGGCAAGCGAATCTCTTCATAGATTTGTGCAGAACGGCCATATGACGATCGGACGTAACAAGTGGGAGTTCATCGAACTCAATAAGGGCGATATCCTCGTCGAGAGTTACGATAACTCTTCCCGCCAGATGGAAGGATTTGATGAGTCTGTCGGAAAGAAGTCGTTCAGGGACGGCCACATTGCACTTACAGAAGAACAGGTGAAGAAGGAAACTGCACGCTGTCTCGGATGCGGTGCTACTGTTGTCGATCCAAACAAGTGTATCGGATGCGGCGTATGTACAACAAAGTGTGAGTTCGACGCTATTTCGCTCCACCGTGATCACCCTGAGTGTACGACAATGATCAAGGCCGAGGATAAGTTCAAGGCTATCCTTCCTTATCAGCTGAAGCGTGCTGTCAAGATTGTATTCTCTCCGAAGTCGGAAGAGGAGAAGGCCGCAGTCAAGGCGCACAAGGAAGCAAAAAATAAATAATTCATTTTGAAATTTTGAATGAATAATAATTGCCAATAGACTAACATACGGTCTATTGGCAAGGTTTTTGAACAGCACCACCTCCCGGTAAGAAAGGAAACATTGAAATTGAAATTAAAAAGGATTACGACTTTATTTCTTCTCCTGCTCCTTGTTGTGATATTTACAAGCTGCACAAAAACAGCAGAGAGCATCGATAAGGAAAGCGTTGTAATTGCAATAGGAAGCGAGCCCGAAACCCTTGACCCCACTGCGGGCTGGGGACATGGTAATTACCCGATTATTCAAAGTACGCTTGTCAGATATAAGTCAGATCTGACCTTTGAAAATGATCTTGCAACAGACTATGAGCTCTCTCCGGACGGACTTCTGTGGAGATTTACTATCCGCTCGGACGCAAGATTCACAGACGGCGAGAGTGTGAAAGCCGGGGATGTTGCCTTTACTCTAATGACGGCGAAGGAGTCTCATAGCTCTGTCGACCTTACATATATGGAGAGTGCCGTTGCCATCGACGACACGACAGTCGAAATAAAACTCTCGTCTCCCATGTCCATTTTCCTCAACACTCTTGCATCCATCGGCATTGTACCCGAGCATGCATATTCCTCTTCTTACGGCAGAAATCCGGTCGGAAGCGGACCGTATAAGCTTGTCGAATGGAAGAGCGGTGAACAGATTATATTCACCCGGAATGATGATTATTATGGTGAGAGCCCGAAAATCAAGAATGTAACTGTAGTCTTCATGAGCGAGGATGCGGCTCTTGCTGCTGTGGAGAGAGGAGATGTGGATGTTGCGTACTCCTCCCCGACACTCGCCGGTGTAAAGGTCAGCGGGTACCACATAGAGGCGATTACCTCTGCAGATAACAGGGGTTTTACTCTCCCGCTTCTCCCCGCGGAGGGAAAGACAACTGAGGGCGGCGCCCCGATAGGAAACAATGTTACATCGAGAAAAGAAATCCGTCAGGCCATAGCCTATGCTCTCGACCGTGAGGAGATAGCAGATGTTGTTCTTAACGGCTACGGACGCCCCGCTTACTCCGAGAACGACGGCATGCCCTGGAATAATCCGGATGTAAAGATCGAGAGCAATCTCGATTATGCAAAAAAACTCCTTCTTGACGCCGGCTGGGCCGATAGTGACGGCGACGGTATTCTTGAAAAAGACGGTCTCAAGGCGGAGTTCAGATGCTTATACCCCTCCTCGGACTTGGAGAGACAGGCCATTGCAATGGCTGCAGCAGAACAGGTGAAGAAAATCGGCATTAAAATCAATGTCGAAGGAATGAGCTGGGATGAGATCACGGCCCTGATGTTCTCCGAGGCTGTCCTTATGGGATGGGGATCTGCAAACCCAAATGAAACCTACTACCTCTACCGCTCGGAAGGTGCATTCCTCGATGATTTCTATAATCCCGAGGGATATAGAAGTGGAGTGACGGAC
Source organism: uncultured Oscillospiraceae bacterium (assembly GCA_963636745.1). Classification (GTDB taxonomy): domain Bacteria; phylum Spirochaetota; class Spirochaetia; order Sphaerochaetales; family Sphaerochaetaceae; genus Ornithospirochaeta. The sequence continues at coordinate 15,260 of CAVHKW010000100.1, forward strand.
GGATATCTCTCGTCCGCCCTCTCCTCTCTTACGCCGGATGAGGCCAATGAATATTGGCGTCTTGTTCAATGGGACGGCACTACCGGAACTTCAATGCAGGGTGAATGCCCCTGGGTCTGGATCGTCAACATAGACCACGTTACTTACGTCCGTGACGGCCTCTCGATCGGGGATCAGCCAATCCATGGACACGGACACGGAATGGGTTTGATCCAAAACATCGCAGAGTGGTCATGGAATGCAGAATGAGGTCTGAAATGAAGGGAATGACGAGGAGGTTGTTTCGTATCGTTATAAAAAGGAGCATAAAGATAATATCGCTCATCGCTGCTGTGAGCATCCTCTCCTTTGTTCTTGTCTATCTCTCTCCCCTCGATCCCGTTGAGCAGTATATCCTGGGACTCGGGACCTCTGTCTCACCGGAGCAGCGTGCGGAAATTGAAGAATATTGGGGAGTCGGTAAGAAACCCGTGGAGCGGTATCTGACATGGCTCGGGGAGCTCTTACACGGCGACCTCGGAGAGTCCCTGATCTACCGCAGACCCGTGAAGGATGTAATAAAAGAGAGATTTATCAACTCATTTGCCCTGATGTTTTCATCGTGGCTTCTCTCCGGGGTTATCGGAATAACAATGGGCTCTGTAATGGGAATGAACAGGAATAAAAGACCTGACAGAATACTTAAAAAGCTCTCTTATACTCTGAGCTCCGTTCCGGCATTCTATCTCGGACTCTTGTTTCTTCTTGTCTTCGGAGTATGGCTGAGATGGTTTCCGATCGGATTCTCTTCTCCTATCGGGGTCTTGAGTAAGGATGTATCCTTATGGCAGAAGATATACCATTTGATCCTCCCGGCCTTTACGCTGAGCCTCGTATCATGCCCGGAGACAGCACTTCACACAAGAGAGAAGCTTATATCTGTCATGGAGAGCGAGTATGTCCTTTTTGCCGAAGCGAGGGGGGAGGGTAAATGGACGATCCTCTTTCGTCACGGGCTAAGGAATATAATGCTTCCTGTATTGACGCTCCAGTTCTCCTCATTTGCCGAGCTCTTCGGAGGCTCCGTCCTTGCGGAAAATGTTTTTTCATATCCCGGACTCGGCTCTGCCGTATCGAAAGCGGGGCTTGAGGGGGATTTACCGCTTCTTCTCGGCATAACGCTCTTTTCAGCACTCTTTGTATCAATCGGCAATATGATTGCAGATCTCCTTTACGGCGTTGTGGACCCTGAGATAGGGAAGGTGCCGGGATGAGAAAGTTGAATCATAGAACAAGACTGGTTATCTTGACTACGCTGCTCTTTGTCCTCATCGCTGCTCTCTACATATGGGGTCTTTTGATTCCCGATGATGCAATGAACGGAAGCTACTTGAATGCAAAGGAATCTCCTACTTTCTCTCATCCTTTCGGAACCGATGCACTCGGACGCGACCTCTTCCTGAGGACGATCAAAGGCTTATCACTAAGTATTACAATAGGGCTCAATGCTTCTCTTATCAGCGCCCTTGTCGCCCTCGTTGTCGGCTTCGGAGTCGCAACGGGCTCGAAGAGGGTCGACAGTGTGATAAGCTGGATTATCGACCTGGTGATGAGTGTCCCTCATATTATCCTGATCATTCTTATCTCCTTTGTCCTCGGCCGTGGAATGAAGGGGTTGATCGTTGGTATTGCCGCAACACATTGGTGCACTCTCGCAAGAGTTATAAGAAGTGAAATACTTAAGCTCAAAGGACAGCATTATGTTGCTTTTGCGCGCAGGATGGGGAAAACGAGCGGATGGATCATGATGAATCATATGCTTCCGCATCTTGTACCACAGTTCGTTGTTTCTCTTGTTTTAATGTTTCCTCATGCCATATTGCATGAAGCATCGATTTCATTTCTGGGATTCGGCCTCTCTCCCGAGACTGCGGCTATCGGAATAATCCTCTCGGAAAGCATGCGTTATCTCTCGACGGGTATGTGGTGGGCTGCAGTGTTTCCGGGATTGACACTAGTTGTGATAGTTCTTCTCTTCGAGAGGCTCGGTAATCAACTCGTGATGATTCTTGATCCCTACATCGCAGAGAAGTAAGGAGGAGAAGATGGAACAGAAAAGAGAGACACTTCTGGAAATACACAACATGTCGGTTTCCTTTCTTATGTATGACAGCGCATTGGAGCAGAGAGAGCTCAGGGTAATATCTGACCTGTATTTAACGGTGATGCCGGGAGAGATTGTCGCAATAGCGGGTTCCTCGGGATCCGGTAAGAGTCTTCTTGCCGAGGCTGTTCTCGGCATTCTTCCCGATAATGCTATTGTCCGGGGACATTTACACTATAAGGGAGAGGAGCTGACACAAAAGAGACAGCGTGAGCTTTCGGGAAAGGAGATCGCCCTTGTTCCGCAGTCCGTGGCTTATCTTGACCCGTTGATGAGAATAGGGCGTCAGACGGACGGCCGACGTAATCCCGAATTGGCAGAAAAGAGACGGAAACTCTTCGAGCGCCTTAATCTTCCCCCATATACGGAGAAGCTATATCCTTTCGAGCTCTCGGGCGGTATGGCGAGACGTGTTCTTGTCTCTACGGCACTCTTGAGTGACGCTGAACTTATCATTGCAGATGAGCCGACACCGGGAATGGGATTAGAGGAAGCGCTTGAGGCACTCAAGATGTTCCGCGAGATGGCAGACAGCGGGAAGGCTGTCATATTGATCACCCATGACATCGATCTTGCATTTGAATTTGCCGACCGTGTTGCTGTCTTCTATGCAGGAACGACAGTCGAGATAGCGCCTTCATCCGATTTCAAATCAGGGCCGGATGCATTGCGTCATCCCTATTCAAAGGCGCTGTGGGCGGCTCTCCCGCAGAATGGTTTTACTCCGATTCCGGGGTTCCAGCCTTATGCCGGAAAGCTCCCGGAGGGATGTCTTTTTGCTCCGCGCTGCAGATATAAGACGAAGCAGTGTTTGAAGAATATACCACCCATAAGAGAAGTCAGGGGAGGAGTTGTGAGGTGTTATTATGGCACTTGAAGGAAGGAACATCTATTTCAGGTATAATCCCAAAGATCCGTGGGTGCTTGAGAATCAGAATATAAGGATAGAAAGGGGAGAGCGTGTTGCCGTCTTTGCTCCGAGCGGCTACGGAAAGACAACCCTTGCCCTGATCCTCTCGGGTTACCTTAAGCCTGAAAAAGGTGAGGTTCTTTTAGATGGAAAGCCTCTTCCCGAGAAAGGTGTGTGTCCTGTACAATTGATCTATCAGCATCCGGAGAAGGCCGTTAATCCCAGATGGAGAATGAAGCGTGTTCTTGAAGAATGCGGTGAAATAAGAGAAGAGCTTCTGGATTCCCTCGGAATAGAAAAGGCATGGCTTGATCGTTTTCCCCGTGAACTCTCGGGAGGAGAATTACAGCGTTTCTGTGTTGCCCGTGCTTTGATGAGCGGGGCGGAATATCTTATCTGTGACGAAATCAGCACGATGCTCGATGTAATTACCCAGGCCCAGATATGGTCTGTTGTATTAAATGAAGCCGAAAGACGCAATATGGGCATTGTAGCCGTGACTCATAACAGACACCTCATTGAGCGGGTTGCCACCAGAGTGGTTGACATGACAGAACATTCAATCGGATGATCTCTTCAGCTTCCTTCTCGCTTCATTGACATAGATACGAATAATCTGGTACGAGGACGAGAGCTCTCTGTAGCCTCTTTCATTGACGAGGATGTCATAAATTCTTGCTGCTGTAAGATGCTGAGTGTTATCTTCGAGGAGCTTATCTACCTCCGCCTTGTACGGGTTGAGCTTACTCGGACGGATCCTCTTCACATGGTATTAAACTGTGTTAGCATCGGGGAATAACCATTGACGATCTTTCCAACAAAAAAGCTTCCCCAGATACCCAAAGGGAAGCATAAATATTCATCTTGTTTTTTATACAACCTTTCACAGCAAAAGTTGAAAAGAGTAACTGATTAGATATGTATTTATTCCCCGTTGCAAAACAGTCTCCAAAAATTAATTGAAGTACTTAGCAATTGCAGAATTCATCATATTGTTAGCTTCTACCGCAGCTTCATTTTTTACAAATGCTTCCGTGACACGAGTCTTGAGTTCTTCAGCAAGAGGCCCGATTGGAAGTGACGCAAGCACATAGACACCACCATCCTCCATCTCCTTGTAAACATATGTAACACCTGTCAAAGTTGCCTGAGCTCTCTGTCTTGATAAATTTTCAAAAGCTTGAAGAGCCTGCATATTGTTTCCTTGCTGAGTAACTTCGCCTGCATCATTAACATATGTCGTTACGATTGCATCAATTGCGTTATTAACATATTGTGCAAGTGCAGTATTTACATTAGCCTTTGCCCAATCTCTGGAAACTTGATGGGTAGAGCCTTTTGCATAACCCACTTCATAGTGCACATCTGCAGTATCTTCTGGAGGATAATCCCACCATTCCCCTTTAGCCACTTTTGAAGTTGAGGATTTTGTTGACGCACAACTTGCAAACATAAATACTGCAAGGACAACAATTACCAAGAATAAATTTTTCTTCATTTTGATTTCTCCTTCCTTTATAACTTTAAAATTCACACGATTTACAATAGCAGTAGTTTTGTTTCATGTCAAACCTGGGTTTACAGTATCAAGCTTTTGGAAAGTTCGTGCATACTGCAACGATAACCACATATACTTAAGTATCCTTAAACATCTGCATAACCATAACAGATGGGGTCAGGATAATAGAAAAAGCTGGCCCTATTCCGGACTTCTTTCCCAAAGAAAATCCATAACAAAATTCACAAGTAAGTTCAAAAATTTCAAAGTAGTTGCAATGAACTCCTGCAGAAATACCACCAATGAGATTTGGAATTGCACCATATAAAGAAGGAATAAAATCTAAAGAACAATAGCCTCCGGCAGTAAAAAAGAGTTGTAATACATTTAAAAGCTCGTTATTTTTCACCGATGTTTTTACTCCGAATTTAATGTCAACCCCGATGCCGCCGGCTGTTTGGAGCTTATTATTCAAATCACCGTAAAAGTGTAAAAAGCCAACTCCAAGGCCATAAAATAAATGGTCATCATATTTGATGGCAGATGCACGCAATGATAAAATTCCATTTTTATCTTTTGGGGAATTAAATTGATAAAACAATGCCAAACCGTATCGGCTTTCTTTGAAAAAATCTGATATAGCGTTTTTTGTTTTCTGTTTTTTTAATTCTTTTCTTTCTAGTTCAAGAC
>CAVHKW010000101.1:0-17309 GCA_963636745.1 uncultured Oscillospiraceae bacterium
CAGACAGACAGACAGACAGACAGACAGACAGACAGACAGACAGACAGACAGACAGACAGACAGACAGACAGACAGACAGACAGAGAGGAGTATCCTCTCGTTGATGTATTGAAATTTCTATGCTCATTTCTGGTCACAGCGATTCATATTACACCGCTCTCGTCATTCTATGAGAGCAGAGCCGTTAGATATATCGGATACGGGATCTCATATTACCTCGCACGCATTGCCGTTCCGTTCTACTTTGCATCAGCGGGGTTCTTCCTTTTGAGGAAGGTCGACCTTGATGATTTTGATCCGGGAGTGTTCAAGGCGTACATCTTCAAGAATCTCAGGCTTCTCGGACTGTGGACAGTTCTCCTCTTTCAAGGCTCTGTCAGTCACTTATGGTATATGGGAGGACTTGCTGCCGCTGTCTTCTTGATGGGGATTCTCCTCTATTACAAGGTACCTCTCAGAAAGATGATTATTCCAGCTTCTGTACTCTATCTCATAGGTTTACTCGGAGACTCATATTACGGCTTGCTCTCTCCTCTGATTTGCAGAGGCATGAATGCCTACTTTGTCATATTCGGCACCACGCGTAACGGGATCTTCATGGGATTTCCATTCCTTCTTCTCGGCGCTGTTGTCGCCGCGGGCAGACGGCGTCTTAAGCTTTCTACGTCGATTATCGGGTTTGTTTTGTCGATGGCGGTTTTCTTTATTGAAGTGGTGGTTTTGACGAAACTCAGGCTCCCGCGGGACCATAACATGTATATATCGCTCATTCCTGTCATTTTCTTTCTGTTGTCTTCTGCCACAACTATCAGGATTAAAGACCGAGAGATATACAGGAGAATGAGAAGAGCTGGTATTGTTGTCTATTTCTCGCATCTCTTTGTCTTGTATTGGATTAATCTGGGATATTATTGTGTGAGACGTTTTTTCGGAGTCGAACTTTTGATGAATTCCCTTATCGAGTATTCATTGACTGTTGTTATTGCCGCTATATCAGGATTTATCGTAGAGAGACTGTCACACAAAGAAAGACTTGGATTATTGAGGTATCTGTATTCCTGATAAGAAAAGGGCATTGCCGTTAAGCAACACCCCTTCTTTGTTTTAGTCTGCTTTGACGATGTCGGCTTCGTCAGCTTCGTCGATATTGGTTTCCGGCATCCACTTGCTGTTGAAGTAGAAGAGAAGTGACATGACAGTTCCGACGCACCATCCGATAGGCCAGCTCAGCCATATTCCCGTAACCTGAAGAGCGGTCTTCGAGAGGAAGTAGGCGAGGACAACACGGAGGATGAGATCAGAGAATGTTGTAATCATGAACGGTTTCATGAGCCCTGCTCCCTTTAAAAGGCTGTCACAGAGCGTCTTGACGGCGACCGAAAAGAAGAACGGGGAGACTATCCTGAGGAATGTTCTTCCGGTCTCGAGAGCCTTAGCGGAAGGATTTTCCATGAAGAGCGAAAGAAGGATATCGGAAGCGAAGATATATAAGAGGACGAACGGGACACATATTACCCATACCATCTTTATGCCGCTCCAAAGACCTTCCTTTGCTCTTTCGGGTTTACCGGCACCGAGATTCTGTGCCGTGAAGTTCGACACTCCGTTTCCTATTGTCGTTATACTTGTAATTACAAGGTTGTTGAGCTTTATTGCCGCCGAGTAACCTGCGATTACGGCAGATCCGAAGCTGTTGATGATTGACTGGAGAATGATGTTACCCACACTTATGAAACTCTGCTGGAGAGTTGATGGTATTGCTATTGAAATGAATGACTTGAAGAGGTTTTTGTTGAAGAGTTTGTACTTACCCTCAGTCTTTATCCCGTTCAATCTCTTCATGACGAAGATAAGAGCAAGCACTGCGCTTATTCCCTGACAGATATATGTCGCCCATGCAACGCCCGCAACTCCCATCTTGAATGTCGTTACAAAGAGTATATCCATGAAGATGTTTGCAGTTGACGAGAAGGCGAGGAAAATGAAGGGTGTTTTACTGTCACCGAGTGCGGAGAAGATACCTGTCGAAACGTTATATAGAAAGAGGAACGGAAGACCCCATACATATATGTCGAGATAGAGTGCACTGTCTGCGTAGATGTTCTCAGGTGTATTGATCAACCCTAACAGTCCGTCCATCGATATGAGACCGACAGCCATTAAGATGAGGCAGCACACTCCCGTTGAGATGAGGGATGTTGTGATTGCACTCTTCATGTTTGAGTAGTCTTTTGCTCCGAAGAGGCGGGATGTTATGACCGAGCAGCCTATATTACATCCGAATGCAAACGCGATGAAGATAAGTGTGATCTCATAGCTGTTGCCGACAGCAGCAAGAGCATCTTCCGAGATGAATTTACCGGCAACAAAGCTGTCTGCAATGTTGTACAGCTGCTGGAAGACAATCGAACCGAATAGGGGGAGACAAAATTCTACAAGAACCTTCCCCGGCTTTCCTACTGTTAAATCTCTGTTCATTTTAATTTTCCAACGGGGATAATATTACTTTTAATTACCTTTGTGAATATATTTTTTAGTAATTGTTTTCTATTCAAATAAATAAAGTTTTAACTATTGAAAAGAGGACGCTTTTACACGTCCTCGATTGATCTTCTGTTACTTTGTGGTTATATCGCAGGAGAAATATTTCTCGGAGAGTGCCTTGAGTGTGCCGTCTGCTCTGAGCTCCTCAAGGGCCTTGTTGACTGCATCTTTGAGGGATGCCGAATCATCTCCCTTTCTCATCGGGATGGCCACGCTTGTCGTATCGTAATCGATGCATGCGATCTTAAACGGCGCATCGGGATGAGCTTTCATGTAGTCGTAGTATGTCACCTCTGCGTTGAGTGTTGCATCGATTCTGCCGCTTGATAATAGTTCGAATGTCTGCACGAGGTCATCGACTCCGCTGACAGTTGCTCCGTACTTTTCTGCAACTTCTGCATAGGTGCTTGAAATTGTATTTGCTGTTCTCTTTCCTTTCAGGTCTTCCATACGGGAAATGGATGTATTGTCTGATTTGGTTATGACTGCTGTCTTGTTGTAGGCATAAGGGGTGGAGAAGTCATATTTGGCCTCTCTCTCCGGTGTTATGTCGACACCGTTGATCATAATGTCGTAGCGCCCTGCATCGAGCCCCGCAAGAAGTCCGTCCCACTCGCCTTCTATGAATACTGCCTTGACGCCGAGTTTAGAAGCTACCGCTTCTCCGATTTCCGTGTCGAATCCGACAAGCTTATCGGTCTCATCATGATAAGTCCAGGGCGCCCATGTTCCTTCCATTGCGATTGTTATCTCGCCCCTGGCCTTAATCCGTTCCAGTTGATCTCCGCTTAGTGCGGTTTCTTTGATTCCGCCTGCCGTTATTGAGTTGGCAAGTAGAATAGCGATGAGTGAAATAGTGATTAATTTCTTCATCTTTTTTTCTCCTTATTCTATTTTCGAGAGTTCCATTCTTGAAATGAACTCTTTTGTTCTTTCTTCTTTCGGGTGCTCGAAGAATTCTTTTGTCTCTCCCTCTTCAACTATGACGCCGTCTTCCATGAAGATGGTCCTTGTCGCAACCTGACGCGCGAATGTCATTTCATGTGTGACTACGATCATAGTCATTCCTTCGTCTGCAAGATCCTTCATTACCGAGAGCACCTCTCTTGTAAGCTCGGGGTCGAGTGCAGATGTCGGCTCATCGAAGTAGATGAGAAGGGGCTCTGTTGCAAGAGCGCGGGCTATGGCGACACGCTGCTGTTGTCCTCCGCTCAAGGACGAAGGATAATATGATGCTCTATCGAGAAGACCTACTTTATCGAGATAGAGTTCGCTTCTTTTTCTTGCCTCGGCTCTATTCATTCTTCTTGCAGTCACAAGACCTTCCATGACATTTTCAAGAGCGGTCTTATTCGAGAAGAGATTGTAGCTCTGGAATACAAAGCCCGTATGCATTCTTATGCTTTTGATTTCCTTCTTTGTGATTTTCGAGAGATCATAGGATCTGCCGTCAAAAGTCAATGTGCCGCTCTCTGCCTTTTCAAGAAAGTTAAGACACCTCAATAGTGTAGTCTTTCCGCTTCCCGACGGCCCGAGAACAGCAATTACATCTCCTTTCTCGACACATAGCGATATTCCATTCAACACAGAGAGGGTACCGAAGCTTTTCTTTATATCCTTAACACTTAAAATCATCATCAGCCTCTCTTTCTCAACTTCTTTTCACCCCATGACTGTACTTTGGTAAGTATGGTGCACATCATGAGGTATATGAAGCCGACTTCGATATATAACACAAGCGGCTCATAAGTTCTTGCGACGATGCGCTGGGTCGACATGAACATCTCCGTCACGGTTATGTTGGCGGCAAGGGATGTGTCCTTCACCATCCCGATAATTGAATTGAAGAGAGTCGGAAATGCAATACGGAAAGCCTGGGGAAGGATGATTCTTCTCATAGTCTGTATCCAGCTCATTCCCACACATTCTCCAGCTTCAAGCTGTCCCTTCGGAACGGCAAGAATAGCGGCTCTTATGGTCTCTGCAGAATATGCGCCCTCATTGATCGAGAAAACGATGACAGCTGCAGGGAAGGGGTCTATTAGAATGCCGAGAGAAGGTAGCCCGTAGAATATGACAAAGAGCTGCACCAAAAGCGGTGTTCCCCTGATAATCCATATATATACGCGCGCGATGGTCTTTAATACCGGAACCTTCGCTATCTGAATAAGAGCAGTGATGGTTGCTATGATGAGTGCGAAAAAGAATGAGATTAAGGTCAAAGGGAGTGTGATCTCAAGTCCGGGTTTTAATATCTTCCAAAAGGAATCGGTGATGAGATTCCAGATCCTCGTGTCCACGTTTTTCTCCTTATTCCACAACACAGCAAAATTAAACATTCCACGCTCAATGTGTCAACTACCATAAGAGGCTGAAGACGGTGCGGGATGATTATCAAAAAGGCGTTGCAAATAACTTGCCTTTCATTTCCTTTCTTATGATATTATTACTATAGAAATAGATAAGGAGGTCCAGCCGTGGCGGGAATAAACAGAGAATACAAAGACAGACTCTTCAAGTTCATATTCGGCAGTGAAGAGAACAAAGCATGGGCGCTGAGCCTCTACAACGCGATCAACGGGACAAATTACACCAATAAGGATGACCTGGAACTTACGACTCTTGATGATGCAGTTTATATGGGAATGAAGAATGATGTATCGTTCCTTATTTCAGATACCATGAATCTTCTTGAGCAGCAGAGTACATATAATCCGAATATGCCGTTGAGATTTCTTATCTATGCCGGGAATTTATACTCGGGGTACATTGAGAAGAAGAAAAAGAATATGTACAGCCCGTATCTTCAGATGATCCCGGCCCCCAGATGTGTATGTCTATATAACGGGAAGGATGATGCTCCGGAGAGGGAGGAACTCAGATTATCTGATGCTTTCATGAATAAAGAGCATGGTGACATAGAAGTCAGAGTTCTGATGCTGAATATTAACTTCGATAAAAACAGGGCACTCCTTTTGAGTTCCAAGCCGTTATATGAATATTCATGGTTTGTTGCCGAGATAAGAAAAAACCAGAATGAAGGAATGGAACTTAAGGATGCAATATCAAAGGCATTGGATGAAATGCCGTCCGATTTTCTTATAAAACCATTTTTGATGAGAAATAAGGCGGAAAAAGAGAGAATGTGCATAACAGAATACAACGAAGCAGAGACTCTTGATCTACTTAGAGCCGAATTTGAGGCCCAGGGCGAAGCAAGAGGTGAAGCGAGAGGCGAGGCAAGAGGAAGAGCTGAAGGAATGATTAGTACACTTGTAACTCTTATAAAGAAGGGTTTGCTATCAGAAGACAAGGCTGCCGAGACCGCAAATATGTCACTTGACGACTTCAGAAAGTGTGAAGTTCTCTATTGTAATTGAAAATCATAGGTCATTTAGAAATAGAGCCTGCTTGTGCCATTAAATTATATCGGTAAATATTGCTTATGAGGCATTGGATGAAATGCCGTCCGATTTTCTTATAAAACCATTTTTGATGAGAAATAAGGCGGAAAAAGAGAGAATGTGCATAACAGAATACAACGAAGCAGAGGCTCTTGATCTACTCAGAGCCGAATTTGAGACTAGGGGAGTGGCTATAGGTGAAGTTCGTGGAGAGGCTCGCGGTGAGGCACGTGGTGAAACTAAATGTGTCATTAAAACACTCATTAGTTTTATTAACGATGGTTTGATTACGGAGGAAAAGGCTGCAGAGAAGGCGAACATGACGCTTGATGAATTCAGGAAGTATAAGGCTCTGTACTCATAGTCAGTATTGTGTAAGGCAGCGTAATGAGAGAGGCAGGTTCGACGGCTTTGGAAGATAAGGATCCTGCGAGACTTAGAACGCAGAACAAACTCATCTGGTATTGTGCGGTTTGCCTCTTATCATTTTTCTCTATCTGTCTATAATGCGTGTGAGGATTAATATGTGGGTTATATTCGCGTTTTCTTCCGCGCTCTTTGCCGGACTAACATCAATTCTTGCCAAGTGCGGAATAAAGGAAACTGATTCAGATACGGCAACTGCACTCAGAACCATCGTGGTGTTGTTTTTCAGCTGGATAATGGTGTTGATAGTCGGCTCTCAGGATTCGATTGCAGCGCTTACCATGAAAAACTGGGTCTTTCTTGTTCTTTCCAGCTTTGCTACAGGAGCATCGTGGCTGTGTTATTTCCGCGCTCTTCAACTTGGAGATGTAAACAAGGTAGTCCCCATCGATAAGTCGAGCACAATTCTCACGATATTACTCGCATTTATTCTTCTCGGAGAACCGATTTCTCTTCTGAAGGGAGCTGCTGTTGTTCTTATCGGGATCGGTACATTCATGATGATTGAGAAGAAGGCTGTTGACGGTGAGAAAGTCGAGAGGAGAAGCTGGCTTATTTATGCTCTTCTCTCCGCCGTCTTTGCCTCCCTTACATCAATCCTTGCGAAAGTCGGGATAACCGGAGTGGAATCCAATCTGGGCACTGCAATCCGTACCGGTGTTGTTCTCATCATGGCATGGATGATCGTCTTTATGAAAGGAAAGACGAAGAATATGAAAACGATTCCAAAAAATGAGCTGTTTTTCATCATTCTCTCCGGCCTTGCAACAGGGGCATCTTGGCTATGCTACTACAAGGCTCTTGCGGACGGTCCTGCGAGTGTCGTTGTCCCGATAGATAAACTCAGTATTCTTGTCTCCATTCTCTTCTCGAGAATCGTCTTTAAGGAGAGGCTGTCAATAAAGGCGGTAATCGGACTGGTGCTGATTGTTGCCGGTACATTGATGATGCTTTTCTGACTACAATAGAAAAGGAGGCGACAGGTACAACCGATCCCTCCTTTCGTTAATCTTTTTACAGCGAGTCGTAGAGCTCGGCGTAACGCTTGGATGATGCTTTCCACGACCAGTCGGCTTTCATCGCTCTCTTCTGCATTTCCCGCCACAGCTCTTTCTTCTGTGTGTAGATGTAGTAGGCATAGTTTATTCTACCCAGCAGAACTTCAGGTGTGAAATCGAAGAATGTGAGACCTGTTCCAGTGTTCTCGAACTCGTCGAACGGAACGACAGTGTCCCTGAGTCCTCCCGTTTCGTGTACGATAGGAATCGAACCGTACTTGAGTGATATAAGCTGAGTCAGTCCGCACGGTTCGAATGCCGACGGCACAAGGAATGCATCCGATGCACTGTAGATACGGTGTGATAGTGCATCCGAGAATTCGATTTTAGCTCTTACCTTTCCCGGATAACGTGATTCATAATACCTGAACATGTTTTCATAATAGTTGTCACCTGTTCCGAGTACGACGAAATTGACGTTCTTTTCACAGATCCTATCCATAATGGAATCTATGAGCGACATTCCCTTCTGGTCTGTGAGTCTGCTTACTATTGCTATCATGAAGGCATCCTTGTCTTCTTTGAAACCCAGTTCCTTCTGCAGTGCGAGCTTATTGCTCTCCCTCTTCTTGATGAAGTTGGTTGTGGTGTAATTGTTCTCGATCTTCTTGTCTGTTGCCGGATCCCAGAGCGTATAGTCTATGCCGTTGACGATCCCGAGGAGACGGTTGCTTCTCCATGCAAGTATATCTTCAAGCCCGTCTCCGAATGCATGTGTCTGTATTTCTCCTGCATAGGATGAAGATACAGTTGTGATCCAGTCGGAGAAGACGAGGCCTCCTCTGAGCATGGTTGCATTCCATTCATCTTTGGGAAGACTTGTATCCTGATAAGGTGAAACAAGAAGTCCCGGCTGGAATAATTCGTCCGGAAGGGCGCTCACCCACCTCAGGTGCCCGACATTCCATGCCCCCTGGAATCTGAGGTTGTGGATAGTCATGATTGTTCTTATTCCCTTGAAGAAATCGTCACCCTGGAAGATTGTATTCAAATAGACGGGAATAAGTGATGACTGCCAGTCGTGACAGTGGATGATATCGGGTCGGAAGCCGATAAGCGGCAGTGCCGAGAGTACAGCCTTCGAGAAGTAGGCGAATCTTTCGAGGTCGGAGAAGAGGTCGTAGTATGGTTTATCTCCCGAGAAATACTGCGTGTTGTCTACGAAGTAGTAGGTGATGCCGTCAAGCTGAAGGGTGTTGATCCCGACATATATGCGGTTGTCCATCTGGAAATAGTAGACGTTCTTCAGCTGTTTCTTATATTCGTCTTTCAGAAATCCGTATTGAGGGAGAATAACTCTCACATCATATTTCTTTTTATCGAAAGTTTTTGGAAGACTGCCGACTACATCTGCCAGACCCCCTGTCTTGGCAAACGGCACACACTCTGATGCTGCAAATAATATTTTCTTCATATTGAACTCCGGATACATTCTACACTATTTTTGTTTTCCTTAATAATTTTTTGTTAAATAAGTTTGACAAGTGGTGAATACGGTGTTACGGTAAGTTTGTTCAGTGAAAGAACTAATTATAAGGAGGGGGGATGCCTGCCAACAACAACCTGTTCCAGCGTAATGCAAACATATCGCTGATCGCCCAGCTCATCTGGCGGCGGAACGGGATTTCACGTGTCGATATCTCCAGACAGCTCAAACTGAACAAATCAACGGTGAGTAATATAATCTCGGTTCTGTTGAACGCGGGGCTTGTGAACGAGGGGGAGAGAGGGGACTCCTGTTCCCAGGGGGGACGTAAGCCCATCGAGCTCACGATAAACAGATCATTCGGATGCGTCTTCGGCTTCGATATACAGCCCGGACATTATAGGTCAGTTATAATGAGCGTTGACGGCTCGGTGTTATGGCAGCAGAGAGGGGAGAGAAAGAAGGGAAGCTTTGAAGATTTTGTCCTCTCTGTCATCGATGAAGCTTTCGAGTCGCATTCCTCTCTCGATATTCCGGTTCTTGCCCTTTCTTTCTCTCTTCCGGGCGAGATAGATTCCAGATCCGGTATGATTATCCACTCGTATCCGTTCCGTATTGACAACTACGATTTCAAAGGCTTTTTGAAGAGTCACTACAATTACCCTGTATATATCGACAATGACGCCAACGCATCGGCATGGTTTGATTTACATGAGAATCTGGGAGCTGCATTCTCTTCTTCCGCACTCTCCGTCATTGCGGACTTTCATGAAGAGGCGAGAGAGAACGGTACGGTTGCCGCCATAGGAATAGGTATGGGGGTCATAATAGAGGGAAAGGTATACAGGGGCTCCCATAACTCGGCGGGGGAGTTCAGATCCCTCTCGTGGAATAACGGAGATGACGAGCAGTCGGGACTGGAGCTTGAACTTCTGCAGAAGACTCTCTCGGACAGCCGTGCGCTTACACTCTGGCTTCTCGATATCTTCCACTCCCTTATTCCTGTATGTTCCGTGATGGATTTTCAGAAGGTTATCCTCCACGGGAATCCTTTCAAAAACGAAGAATGGGTCAGAGAAACACTGGAAAAGGAGATTCCTGCTTTTCTCGGAATCTTGAAAAGAACGAGATGTGAGTTAGTATTTAATTCAGAAGATGAAGCGGTGTCGGCAAAGGGAGCTGCGCTTATGTATCTTCACGATCTTTACTCCATCCCGGAACTTGAGGGGGAGAATTCCGATAAATGGAGCTGGGATGATGTTATTGATTTTTCTCTGAAACAAAGGGGAGGGAAAGAAAAATGAGTACCACACGTTCGCTTTCGTCGAGGACGGAGGAGCGGAGAGCTTATTGGACACTTGTCCTGCCGGGCTTTCTTATCTATGTCTTCGTAATGGCATTCCCGACGATTTTCGCCTTGTTCTTAAGTATTACGAACTACAACGGCGGAGTTCTCTTCGGGGCGAAGAGGAAACACATCGACATCATAGGATTCAAATACTATGCCGAAATGTTTAAGGATAAATATTTCTGGCTTGCTTTGAAGAACAATCTCTGGATTACCTTCATATCGGTATTCGGCCAGATTCCTCTCGGTTTCTTCATGGCATACCTTATCTTCAGAGGCATGATCAAGGGAAAAGATTTCTTCCAGACGGTCATATATCTGCCGTGCGTAATATCGACGGTAGTCATCGGAAGACTGTGGTCAGCCATCACAGCCCCCAACGGTGCGCTTCCCGACATAATCAGACTCTTCAATCCTCAATATAACCCGACGAACAACTCCCACCCGATGATTCCTGTTCTTCTTGTAATCCTCTGGATGTATACGGGAACGTATCTCATCATCTTCCTTGCAAACATGCAGAAGATCGACACATCGGTAATCGAGGCTGCCAAGATAGATGGTGCTACGGAATTCCAGGCTTTGAGGTACATCATACTTCCGGCACTCTCGGGAGTCATCGTAACATCTGCGATCCTCGCCATATCGGGGTCTCTCAAGAGCTTCGATCTCATCTATGTCATGACAAGCGGAGGACCTGCCAAGCAGACATACGTCCTCTCGATATATATGTACGACAAGGCTTTCAAAGGCGCGCCGAACTATCCGCTCGCGAATGCCGTCTCGATTGTTATGTGTATCATATCTTTCACATTCATCGGCATTACGAAGTATGTCGAGAAAAAGTTCGGAGGTAAGGAATGAGCAGTCACATAAAAGATACAACCAGTACCGGAAGAACAATCGGAATGATCTTCACATATATAATTCTCATTCTCTTCGCCGTTCTTGCGATTGCCCCGATAGCATGGCTTATCATGAGCTCCTTCAAGACGAGCCAGAGCTACCAGCTCGACAGACTCGGCTTCCCGAAGGAATTCTTCTGGCAGAACTACCGCGATGCATGGGTCCGCGGCCACTTCGGAACATACATCATCAACAGTATCATATACACGTTCGTGACAGTTCTAGCTGTTCTTGTGCTCGGAATGATGAGCGGGTTTGCCTTTGCAAAGATCCAGATGAAGTGCACCAAGTTCCTCTACGGTTCTTATATCGTCGGAATATTGATGACTCTTCAATCGATCATGATTCCGCTCTTCATAGTAATCAACCAGGTCGGACTCTATGACACGAAGCTCGGTGTTCTTATTCCTTATATAGGGATAGGACTTCCGATGGGCGTTTATCTATGTACGGAATACATCAAGAGCGTCCCGACGGCTTTAGTCGAGTCAGCACGTATCGACGGCGCATCATATATGAAGATATTCGCTTCCATCATCGTCCCCATGGCAAAGCCCGTTGCAACAACTCTTGCCATATTGACGGTAAGTGGAACATGGAATGAGTTCATGTTGATCAACATGCTCACATCAAGTCAGCAGAATAAGTCGCTGCCTGTCGGTATACAGTCATTCGCGGGAAGCCTCTCTACTGACTATGGAAAGCTGTTTGCTTCTCTTGTAATCGGGCTCATGCCTATGCTCATCTTCTATCTGGTCTTCAGAAAGGAGATAACAAAGGGAGTCGCTGCAGGAGCAGTGAAAGGATAAAGAAGGTTACACAACCATTTCATCAAAAGGAGGAAAATGATGAAAAAGTTAGCTGTTTTACTACTTGTTGCACTTATGTGTGTCACATTCGTTTTCGCTCAGGGCGGCAAAGAAGCTTCCAGCGGAAAGACAACTATCAGGGTCCTGAACTATATCGATATGTCGGAACCCAACAGTGCAAATGAAATCGAGCAGATCTGGAATAAGTTCGAAGAGCTTCATCCCGATATCCAGATTATCAGAGAAGATCTCTTTAATGAGCCTTTCCACCAGAAGGTTGCAGCATATGCAGCACAGGGAAATCTCCCGAATGTCATGTACTGCTGGCCGAGCGGCAGAAGTGCTACTCTCCACACAAACGGACTATTGAAAGATCTTACTCCGCTTCTCGAGAAAGACGGTCTTGTCGACGACTACTCGGCTGTTGCAATCGCTCCGCAGCTCGGTGGATATCTTGGTGAGCTTCCGAACGGAATCACAGCCACATCAATGATGTTCATCAATACAAAGGTTCTCAGAGAAAACGGACTTGAAATTCCAAAGACATATGATGACCTCAAGGCAATGGTTCCTGTTCTCAATGCAAAGGGAATCGAAGTTATCAAGATGGACTGTATGGACGGCTGGGTAATGCAGTCATGTCTCTTCTCTCTCCTCGTCGGAAGATTCGGCGGAGCTGACTGGGCTGATAGACTCGCTAGAGGCGAAATCGACTTCGAAGACGACTGGTTTATCTCTGCTCTCACAGTTCTCGACAACCTCTACAAGGATGGAATCATCAATAGAAACACTCTCAGCGTATCTTACGGCTCGGGAAGAGGCGACTTTGCAAACGGCAGATCCGCATTCTACATCGACGGCGACTGGGCTTGTGCTTCCTTCCAGACAGATGTCACAACAGGACAGGCTCTCTTCTCTCCTTCCGCTCAGGAAACAGATGTCGAGCTCATGAACTTCCCGGCACTCGACGGCGAAGTCGTTCATGAATCCAACTCTTCTGTTGTCGGAACAGGCTGGGCTATGTCTGCTGATACTCCTTCCGGCAGTGCTGAAGAAGCTGCTTCATGGGAACTCATCAAGTTCCTCGAAGGCGAATATGCTCAGACATGGAGACTTACAACAGGTGCAGCATTCCCGTCACTCACAACAATCGATGTTGCAAAGGTCTGTGAAGAGAACAACCTTGAGCCGCTCGTTGCTAAGAGAGCTGACTGGTATAACAGAATCCAGGTCGCAACACCGGTTATCGACGGCGTCCTTGATCCAGCTGTCTACGAAGTAATCAACACTGTTCTTGCAGAGATCGGTCTCGGCAACACAACAGTCGAGAAGGCAGCTAAGACAGTCAACAATGCCTGGTATGCTTATATCGGCAAGTAAGATAGTTCTTGTTTAGAAGATGGTGTCACAAGGGAGACTGAGTGGCACCATTATTAGTGAAAAATAGGAGAGCTTATGTGTTATGTTGATAAACTTCTCGTTCCGTCCATAAAGACAAAGTCAGTCAGTGCATCTTCATTTGTCCCCGTCGGCACTATTGAATGTATAAACGGCGGGAACAGGGTCACGATAAAGGAGAGCGGTATAATCATCTCGGGATGCGGGGAGGAAGAAATGAGACAGGGGAGAAACTATGTTGAGATGCTTTCTCTTCTCTTCGATGGTAAGGTTCCCGAGTGTGAGTTCGAGTTTTACTCCCCGTCGTACAGGTACCGCGGCTTTCATCTTGATACCGTAAGATTCTTTTTCCCCGTGGACGAGATTAAAAGAATAATCAAGGCATTCTCCCTCACAGGCTTCAATTACTTCCACTTTCATCTCACCGATGATCAGGGATGGCGTTTCCCCGTTCCCGGATACGAGAAGCTCGAGATGGTCTCTTCTCATTGCATGAGACCCTACAACGACGACAACAACCACTCTGTCGGAGGTTTTTACTCTCTTGATGACCTCAGGGAGATCGAGCGTTACTCGAAGAGTCTCGGTATTACCGTAATACCCGAGATTGAGACTCCGGGGCATGCAGAGGCCCTCCTTGCTTCGTATCCGGAGATGGGGTGTACGGGAAAGGAAATTCCCGTTCAATACAACTATGGTGTTTTCGATAATGTCATGAATCCTGCCTCTCCCGCTCTCTGGAGCTTCCTCGACAAGGCAGTAGAAACTCTCTCATCTGTTTTCTCTTCTCCATATATTCACATAGGGGGAGACGAATGCCCGCATAAACAATGGAGTGAAAACAAGGAATGCCTTGCTCTCATGGAAAGAGAGAAGATTAAAAATGTTGATGATCTTCAGGGTTGGTTTACAACAAGGGTCTCCCGGATAGTCAGGAAGTACGGTAAAAGAGCAATAGGCTGGGATGAGGTTGTCGATGCCGGGGGAGTGGATGAGAGTGTAGTTGTCATGTCGTGGCGCGGTCTCGAGGGTGCAGAAAAGGCAACATCCCGGGGACACGACGTAATACTATGCCCCGAGAACATGGGATGTTATCTTGACAGGTACCCATCGAAAGATGACTGGGAGAAGGGGAATCTTTCCGTCTGTACACCGAAGGATATCTTCGATCTCGATATTTCGATTGAGACTCTCTCCGACGAGAGGCGCTCTCACATTCTCGGCGCGCAGTGCAACCTATGGTGCGAGAAGATAGAGAGCGGGAGGGAAGCCGAGCTGATGCTCTTCCCTCGTGCTTTCATCCTCGCCGAGAACCTATGGAACGGAGAGAGGAGAGACTGGAATGAGATAAAGGCGAAGAGAAAAGCTCTCTACGACTTATGCTACTATCTTGATCTTGTATGCTCTCCTCTCAAGTGGGATTAAAAGATTCTCGAGATATCCCATAGGACAAGGTCTTCCTTTATTCTTTCAAGAGGAAGGCCTTTTTCTTCGGGCGTGAACACTATCGTCTTGTCCTCCCCGTTAAGAAGCGATGTATAGTTGTCGCTGAAGTGTCCGTTTATCGTCTTTGTGTCGAGAAGAACGAAAAGAGATGGTTTTAGAGAGGAAAGCGTTATCATAACACGCTCACCCTTTCTTTCAACGCTCTTTATCGCTATCCTGCTTTTTTCAACCTTTTCATTTCCGACCGGGTTGAAGAAGAGGAATCTTTCTTCCTTTATACCCCTCTTTTCAAGTGATACAAGAACGAATGTATCATCTCTCTCTTTCTTTACTTCACATATATTTATGACAGTGGCAGGAGCAATTGAATATGAGTAATTCTTATCGTCTATTGTCTCTCCCGAGAAGGTAATCACTCTCACTCTTATATTTACTTTCTTCTCTTTATCAGTATCGTTGACGACCTTTACATGGATTATGTCGTCATCTTTATAGAGAAGCGGACAGAGAGGTGCATAGAAGTGTTTGACAGCGTAGTGGAGAGGTTTCCACCGCCCTGAATACTCTATGCTCGACCATGAGGATACAGGCCACACGTCATTGAGCTGCCATATGAGAGTTCCCATGCAATACGGCATGAGGCTTCTCCAATAGGTTACTGCAGTCTCTATTGCAAGCGCCTGCTGTACAAGTGAGAGGTAGAGTGCATCGGTGAAGGTGGAAGGCTTTTTGAAAGCTCTTTCAAACTCGGATGATATGATCTCGTTACCTTTCTCGTTCTTCTGGTGGTGGAGCATGACGGGAGAGTAGATGTCTCTCTCTTCCTCCGGACAGAATGTCGAGACAGTATAAGGCGAGGGGAATGACTGATAGCCGAACTCCGAGCAGAAGCGGGGTTTTACTGTATGGTAGAATTCAAAAGGCTTTCCTTCGTGCCATACCGACCAGAAGTGCATGTCGCCGTTACCGTCGTTATGCCAGTTGTCGCTGTAGTCACCGGGGCCTGCACAGGGACTCGAGGGCCAGAATGTACGGGAGGGATCTTCCTTCTCAACTGTCTTACCGACAGTTTCATTATTGAGCAGCTCGTAGTCTTTGAGGTACCGCTCTCTGTTCTTTATAGTCTCCTCGTACCAGCCGAGAGCACCCAGATCTTCGTTGTTCCCGCACCATAAGGCTATGGACGCCCTTGATTTGAGACGCCTTATCTGATCGATAATCTCTTCCCTGACGGAAGAGAGAAACCACTTTTCAGAGGGATATGTCGAGCAGGCGAACATCATGTCCTGCCATATGAGAAGGCCGTATCTGTCACACGCATCATAGAACTCCTCCTTCTCGTACCAGCCGCCTCCCCACACTCTGACGGCGTTCATGTTCGCATCTCTTGCGTCCTTCAATATAGAGTCATAGCGTTCTTTTGTCATACGGGACGGAAGCGCATCGAGAGGAATCCAGTTAGATCCCTTGAGAAAGACGTCTCTTCCGTTTACAGATACCGTAAGCTCCTTCCCGCCGTATTTGACAGCGTTCTTCACTTCAAGCGTTCTGAAGCCTATCTTTCTTCTCTTCTTCTGCCCTGCGACAGTTACCTCTGTGTTATAAAGAGTCTGCTTACCCATGCCGTTCGGCCACCAGATGGATATGTCTTTCCCGTCAACGGTTATGGTTTTTCTGAGAGTAAAGCTTCCCTTCCAGTTCTTTATTGTAAAGTAGTGGTCTTCCCCGAGGAGATTTATCGTAACGACGCTCTCGTCATTGCTCTCAACGCCGAGAAGATAGATCTCATAATCAACCTTCCACTTGTTTTTCATTCTTTTCGTCGTTACGGCAAAGTCTTTAAGTAGAAGTGAATCTGTTTCAATTATTACCGGGGTTACATAGATACCGAGTGCCATGATGCACGGTCCCCAGTCCCAGCCTGCACTACATTGTGTTTTTCTCACAAGGTTGCGGTGGGGTGAGCCGTTGGGGTAGAGCGAGCATGGTATAGGATACTCAAGGCTCTTATTTCGTCTCTCCGCTTCTTTCTCCGCCGAATGGAAGACAAAGCCTATCTTGTTTTTTCCGTCAACCACAAAGGAGGTAATATCTTCATAGTAGATACGGTGTATGTTGTCATAATCCCGGACTTTTTCATCGTTTATGTAGAGCGAGGCGACTGTGTCGAGTTTCTCGAGTCTCAAAAACACTCTTTTTTCAGTCTTCTTCCAATTGAACTCTCTCTCGATAAGCCATTCGCTTCGTGACAGGAAAAGGATATCGAGTTCATTTTTGCCGTAATACGGGTTGGGTATTATCTTCTCGTCTATTAATGCCGAGTGGAGATCACCCGGGATGTGAACATCATAAACGCTCTCTTTTGTTATGCCGAATCTGTTGTCTTCAATCTCCAGTGGAGTTGCTTTCCATATTCCGTTAAGTTTAATTTCACTCATGTATACAGTTTAATTTAAGAGTGAGATAAAGCAAATAAAAGTTCTAGAGCGGGACCTCTTTCCATCCTTTTCTTGTAAGGATGGTCTGTTTTTCGTAACCTGCCTC
>CAVHKW010000102.1:0-7772 GCA_963636745.1 uncultured Oscillospiraceae bacterium
GAATGAGAAAAAGAATAGGGGAGAAACTTTTAGAGACAGTTTTGATGGTCTTTATTGTCTCTTTTCTTCTTTTCTCTGTCTTTTACTTTCTTAAGGGGGAGAGCTCTTCCGTTATTCTCTCCGAGGACGTAACGGAAGATGTGAGGGCAGAGTACTCGTCACGGGATGAGGGCTTTATTATGAGTTTTCTTCACGAGATGAGAGCTCTCTTTCTTCTGGACTGGGGGGAGAGCTTATCGGGAGAAAGCATAAGAACAATAGTCTCCCTCTCTCTTCCTCTTACACTCTCTCTTACTCTTTTCTCGTTTCTTCTCTCCTTTCCGTTCTCGCTCTTTGTCTCAATTAAGACCGGGGGGAGGAAATGCTCTTTTGTCGATATCCTATCGTCTCTCTTTCTCTTGGTTCCTACATTTCTCTCGTCCATAATCCTTATTCTTATATTCTCTTCTTTATTACATATCTTTCCCGTTGCAGGATACAAAAGTCTTTCCTACGGCTTTTTCGAGCATCTTTCGACAGTATTTCTGCCCTCTCTTTCTCTTTCCTTTCTCTCCTCTGCATTCCTACTTCGTTTATTCCGGGAGGGGATATCGGAAACAATGAAGATGAACTACATTACATACTCCAGAGCCAAGGGCATGAAGGAGAGGAGCATTGTTCTTAAGGCAGCGCTCAAGCCCACGCTTCCTTTGGTCATCACATCTACAGCAGAGGCTGTAATATCGACATACGCCTCATCGACCGTTGTGGAGACAGTCTTTGCTCTTCCCGGGATGGGAAGGGCACTTGTTAAGAGTGCAATGGAGAGAGATTACCGCCTGAGCTTTGTTCTTGTTATGATATCAATCTTAGTAATCTCGATTATTCTCTTTGTTTCAAATATCCTTATCGCCTTTGTCGATAAGAGAAGCGGGAGGGAAAATGGCAAAGTTTAAACTAGGGGCTGTTATTCTTCTCTCCCTCATTGTTCTTTCTCTTTTATTTGCGTCCGTTCCAAGAATCGACATGGATCTTTATTTAGAAAAACCGGGGAGGGGTCATATCTTCGGATGCGACAGTCTCGGGAGGGATCTCTTCTCTCTTTCGCTCTACGGCTTCTCCGTTTCTCTTCTCATCAGTTTGATAAGTACTCTTCTTTCTCTTCTTATTGCTTTTGTACTTTTGTTGTTGATGAGAGCGGGTGGTGTTGTTAAGACTGTTGTCTATTCTTTTGTTAAAGCCGTAAGAACAGTTCCCGTCATAATACTCTCTCTCTTTCTTCTCTCTTTCCCCGGAAACGGAGGAATCAAACTGGTTTTCTCCCTCTCTCTTCACGGAGGAGTATGTCTTGCTCTTTTATTGTTTCCATTGATGGAAGGGATGGAGAGTGAAGACTATATAATTGCAGAGAGAAGTCTCGGAATAAGAGAGGATAGGATCTTCCGGAGACATATTGTGCCTCGCTTGATGCCCTTATCTCTTGAAAACAGCACGGAGAGCTTTCTTCTCTCCGTCCTTACGGAGTCGTCGCTCTCGTTTCTCGGGCTCGGGCTCGACCCGGCAGTTCCGACACTGGGGCGGCTCATTGCATCCTCGAGGGGATTCTTCCTCAGTTTCCCTCATACTTTACTCGGTCCCGGAATTATCCTTCTTCTTTTTGCTTCTTCTGTCCTCTTGATAAAGAGCGGCCTAAGTGAGCTTTATTCTTCCTCTCATGGATCTCGTTAGGGTTGTCTTATCGACATAACCGAGGTCTCCGCCTATGGGGATTCCGGAAGCAAGACGCGAGAATGTCAGTGGATATTCACTGAGTATGTTCTTTATATAAAGGGCGGTGGTATCACCCTCATCGGTGGGGTTTGTCGCTATTATTATTTCCTTGAAGGATCCTGTCTTTATTCTTTCAATGAGTTCCTTGAATCTGAGGGAAGATGGTCCTATTCCCTCTATCGGGTTTATTGCTCCCCCGAGAACATGAAAGAGTCCGTTATAGATTCCGAGCGAGGAAATCGATACAACGTCCTGGGCTTCTTCCACGATGCAGAGAAGTGTCTTATCGAGTTTGTCGTTGTCGCAGTAGGGGCAGAATTCCCCGTCCATATATGAGCCGCACACGGGACACGGCTTTATCCTCTCCTGGATGTGGGCTATAGCTTCACCGAGCTTTGTATTAAAGCCGGGATCTGTTTTTATAAGATGATAGGCAAGTCTTGTTGCAGACTTGTCGCCCATTCCCGGCAGTTTCTTGATAAGTCTTATAAGTTCGTCGAGACTTGTCACGCTTTTATCCCGCCTAATAACTCATCAAGGCCTTTCTTCGTCTCTTCCTGTCTCATGGCGTCGATCTTTTTTACAACTTCCCCGAATGCCGATACAAGGAGGGTTTCGATCATGGCCTTGTTCTCGACGTTGATGATTTCGGGGGCAATGTTGACATTCTGGACTTCATACATGCCGTTCATGGTTATCTCGACCATTCCGGCGCCCGAAACTCCGGTGGCGTTCCTTTCCTTGAGTCTCTCCTCAATCTTCGCTTTCTGGATCTGTGTATTCTCCATCTGGCTGCTCATTGCCTTCATCATTTTTGCTATTTCCATCGGGTTCATTGTCTGCTGTCTCCTTCTTCGTTTCTATCTTTGCTTCATTGACTATAAGCTTTCCCCCCATTATCTGCTGGAGGGCTGTCATCTTTTCGTTGAATACTCTCTCTTTCGGCTTTATCAGCTCTATTCTCAATCCCACGTCTTCCCCGAGGATTGAGAGGATTGCTTTCTGGATATCTTTCCTGTATTCGTTAAGCTGGTCGTTTGCGATCTCGCTTTCGACTGTGAGGACGATTGTATCATCCTCTCTTCTTACTCCCGCCGCAATAATGTAGTGGGATATAAGACGCCTCAGGGTTACATCGAGGGCTTCTGTTATGTTTTTAAGGAAGGACTTGTCATAAAGAGTCTCTTTTGGTTCTTCTTCTCTATAAATGAGAGGAGTAGATTCCTCTTCCTTTGCTTGATTTATCTCTTCCGGCTCTTCTTTTATCTCTTCTGTTTGAGGTGCTGCTGCTGTTACTGCAGCTATAATGACTCTCTCTGCTTTCTTCTTTATTACGATATCGCCATCGGCAACACCTTTCTTCATGTCTTCGAGTTTTCTCACGAGTGTCTCGTTTGATACAAGATATTTCAAGCTCGAGAGTCGTGAGAAGAGAAGTTCAAGTTCAAACTGAGGAGAGAGCGTGTACCTGAGATCCCTGTAGAGATTCATGAAGGCTCTCATTCCCGCTTCAAGCTGCTCCTTCGAGAGTAGTTCGATTAAATCACGGGGGATATCGCCTTCTTCGACCCCGAGAAGGGAGGGCCTTCTTATTCCGTTCTTGTAGAAGAGGAGGGAACGGAAGAAATCCGTACCGTCCTTTGTAATCTGCTCGGGGGAGACACCGCTTTGAAGAAGAGAGGAGAGTTTTTCCATAGCCTCTCCGGGATTATCGTAGATGGAAAGAGATACCATCTCCTTGATCTTTGAAAATCCCGCGATATTCAATCTGTCTCTTATTTTATCGAGTGTAATGTGGTCACCCGAGAATGATGCAACCTGATCGAAGAGGGTGTATGCGTCTCTCATACTCCCCGTTGCTTCCTTACTTATCCAGAAGAGAGCGTCGTCGTCTGCTTTTATGTTGAGGTCGTCTGCAGCTTCTTTAAGGCAGCCCTGAATAGTCTCCTGGGGGATGAGCTGGAAACGGAAGACCTGGCAGCGTGACTTTATTGTCGCCGGAACCTTCTGGAGCTCTGTTGTTGCAAATATGAATATGATGTACTCCGGCGGCTCTTCAATCGTTTTAAGAAGGGCATTGAACGCCGAGGTGCTGAGCATATGGACTTCGTCTATTATGTAGATCTTGAAGCGTGAATACTGCGGAGGAAATAAAATCTCCTCCTTTATCTTCCTGACATCATTAACCGAGGTATTGGAAGCACCGTCTATCTCTATGACATCGAGACTCGTGCCGGATGCTATCTCGAGGCATGAGGAACACTTTCCGCAGGGGTGTGCACTCATTCCCTCCTGACAGTTGAGGCCCTTAGCCAGGAGACGCGCAGAACTCGTCTTTCCGACGCCCCTGGGACCTGCGAAAAGATAAGCATGTGCGATGCGGTTTTCCTTAAGCGCATTCTCCAGTGTTGATACTACAAATTCCTGTCCGACAAGCTTATCGAAATCCTGCGGCCTCTTTCTTGTTGCGGTTACTTCGTATGCCATACCGCTATGATAACATCAAACGCCGTCTAAAAGGAATATTCTCCCTGTCTCAAATTCTCGAGCGTGATACGTGAGAAGAAGGCCATGTTATTCTCGTAGAGCGCCTTCCACATGGGGAGTGTGGGGCACTTCCCGGTTCTCGGACAAACGGGAGCCTTGTCACAGAGGCACTCGACGGGAGCAAGGCTCTCTTCTGTAAGAAGGAGTATTTCGCTGACGGGAAGGGAGGAGGGATCTCTCTTTAGACGGTATCCTCCATCCTTTCCTCTCTGGCTTTCGATGATGTCATTCCTGAGTAGAAGGCCGACTATTCTCTCGAGGTATTTGGGACTTATCTCCTCCGATTTTGCTATATCGGAAAGGGATTGAAAATCATCCCTTTTCGATAGTGCTATCAAAAACCTCAGGGCATAACGCCCCTTTGTCGAAATCATCATGATTCTTTATAGAGCGGTGTCGACAGATATCTGTCGCCTCCGTCGGGAAGAATTGCGACAATTGTCTTACCTTTGTTTTCGCTTTTCTTTGCCTCTTCGACAGCTTCCCAGAGTGCCGCGCCCGAACTAATTCCGACGAGGATTCCCTCCGTGTGAGCCATCTCGCGTGCCCAGAAGTAAGCGTCCTCTTCCTTTGCCGTAACAACGGAAGAATAGATGGACTTATCGAGAGTCTCCGGGACAAAACCCGCTCCTATTCCCTGTATACCGTGCGATCCCGATACTCCCTTTGTAAGTACCGGCGATTTCTCCGGCTCTATTCCGATTATCTTAATATCGGGATTCTTCTCTTTGAGGTACTTTCCCGTTCCGCTTATTGTTCCGCCTGTTCCGATTCCGGCGACGAAGACATCAACCTTTCCCTCACTGTCTTTCCATATCTCGGGTCCTGTCGTTTCATAGTGGGCCTTCGGATTGGACGGGTTGACAAACTGTCCTGCTACGAAAGAGGAGGGAATTGAATGTGAGAGTTCTTCCGCTTTCTCGATTGCACCCTTCATGCCCTTCTTTCCCTCTGTCAGGACAAGCTCTGCGCCGTATGCTTTCATGAGGAGGCGCCTCTCTTCACTCATCGTTTCGGGCATGACTATTATTACACGGTAGCCCTTACTTCTTCCGATTGCAGCGAGCCCTATTCCCGTGTTTCCGCTCGTGGGTTCGATGATGACGGATCCCTCTTTGAGCTTTCCTTCCTTCTCGGCATCCTCGATCATCTTCAAGGCAATACGGTCTTTTATGCTTCCCGTAAGGTTAAGGTATTCAAGTTTGACAAGTACTCTTCCGGAAAGAGAGTATTTCTTCTCAATGGCAGACACTTCATAAAGAGGTGTAGATCCGACAAGCTCCGACGCACTGTGTAACAACATGTCTTCCTCCTATTTCCTACTATCAAAGTATGAATTTGAGATAAGATATACTCTCCTCCTCTCTTATGCAAGAGAAAAAGTAAAAATAATCAAATTGTATTCTTCTGTTATGGATTAATACTGATGTCGGTTTTTACATTTCGTTTTTTGTTTGACGACTCTTTCCCCGGTCTTAGAATAAGCGGGAAAAGGGTTGAAGAGAAATGATTTGTCCAAGCTGTAAAACCATTAATCAGGATAATGCATTCTACTGCAGGCACTGCGGTAAAGCGATAAAGAAGAAGTGTCCCTCTTGCGGCTGTCCCGTCGCAGGCGGTGACAACTATTGCATCAATTGCGGAGAAAAGCTGAGGGAAGCTGCTCCACAGGCACCGATAAAAGAGAAGATAGAGGAGATAAAGAAGAGCATAACAAGTGAGAGCGGGTCAGTCACTAACGATCTCGTAATGGACGGTCACGGCTTCAAAGTTGCGGCCTTCGTCTCCTATCTGGGTCTCCCGATTCTTCTTGTCGTCTCGATAATTGCTGCGTGTCTCTCCCTCTGGCTTATAAAGAGACACGATATACTGGGCCTTGTTAACATCCTGGACTATACGGCGGTTGCTGTTCTTTCTTATACGGCAACAAAGGGTCTCAAAAACTTCAAGACTTACTCCTTCTGGTCTACGATATCGATTTGTATTCTTGCCGTCATCTCGAATGCATTCCGCTTTGTCTACGGCATCGGCGCCGAAAGTCCGTATGACCTCAGAAACTGGCCCTTCTTTGCTCTTGGGAAGTTTGTTCTTGCTCTTCTGCTTCTTATCTACTTCTTGAAGAGAAAGAGGTATTACGACAAATGACAAAAAATGCAGCAAATAGGCAGGGTCACATGGAAAATCCTCTGACCGTTGCTACATTCCTGTCCTGGCGGGGTTGGGAGGCATCCATTGCCCAGTATCTGCTGCAGTTAGTATTGTTACAGAAAACTCCGATCAAGTAAAGTGTCAGAAGAAAAGGTCTTTGACGAATATTTCTATACCGATGAGTATAAGAACAATTCCACCGAAGATTGTTGCTTTGCTCTGGAGCTTTTCTCCGGCCTTCTTTCCGAGCCATAGACCCGAGAGACAGATGAAGAATGTGACAACGCCGATAATGAGTGACGACACGCCTGCTTCCAGTGCCGAGTAGTCCGCAATGGCGAAGCCGACGGAGAGGGCGTCGATACTTGTCGCTATCCCCTGGATGATGAGAGTCTTTACTGTGAGAACACCTTTCTCTTCATCTATTTCTTCCCCGTCTCCCTTCTTTGCCTCCACGAGCATCTTTATTCCTATATAGCAGAGTAAGACAAGCGCTATATAAGGAATGAAAGTTTGAAAGAGCGTGAAATATTGACTGATCGTGTGGACACATATCCACCCGATAAGCGGCATCGCTATCTGAAAGAGAGCGTAAGTCAGTGCCACATAGAACTTCTTGCTTTTCGCCATGTGCGGCTCACATATGGCATTTGCGATAGAGACGCTGAATGCGTCGACAGCAAGTCCGACCCCCAACAGGAGGCTGTTAGTAATTAAAAAACCCCAGTCCATTTTTCCTCTTCTGTCCTGTTTTGAAATAGTTCTGCTGAAAAGGGATAGAGAGACCCCATACCTTCCAGCATGAGTCTCGGAATTACAATAAGCCAGGAATTACTTCCAGTATGTTGGCTTATTCGCTAGGCGCTCCTACTCCCTCGGGAGAGAATGTAACTTAAATGAGATGAAAAGTCTACTTATAGGAGTTGTTCTTTATCCTCCTTGCTACTTCGAAGATATATGAGGGATACACACCCAGGGCGAATGCGAGACGTACAACGAATGAGAGAGCGCAGCTTCTCTGAGTCTCGGCTCTCTTTCTCAGGAGCCTGTAGAGGTTTCCTCTGTCGGAGTCCATACGTCTTATGAGCGCTCTCATACTCATATCTTTCTCTCTTCTTATGACTTCGACCGCTCTCGATATGTCCGGGAAGAAGAGCGGGTGGTGTTTCTCGTTCATGGTCTCGAGTATGACTTCGTT
Organism: uncultured Oscillospiraceae bacterium; assembly: GCA_963636745.1. GTDB lineage: Bacteria > Spirochaetota > Spirochaetia > Sphaerochaetales > Sphaerochaetaceae > Ornithospirochaeta. Next base: position 7,643 of record CAVHKW010000102.1, read on the forward strand.
GATCTTGAGGAATATTTCGACAGAAATTCCCTTCTCGATACATCTCTCCTGGAGGCGCACTATCGAAATGAACTCTCCGCTTTCAAGAAACTTCCTGTCCCTGGACAGCTCTTCCTTTCGTCTCTTTATT